>JBPOJO010000509.1:0-9653 GCA_052033485.1 Bacteroidota bacterium
GTTAATTCCGCAGGTGTCATATTCCAATACACCTTTTCGGCATTGATAATGCCTAAAGCCTCCAAGCCATGAGCGGAGGATTTCAAACCTATTTCGAGCATAAAATTTTGTATGAATTAAAAAAAAAGACGGAAAGAATAAAACCGGAGCTGTAAAAAAAAATGCCGCATGAGTTCTTTTGTCATTCGGCAGGGCGAAAATGACATGAAAACTACGGGGCAAGATAGCGACAATGTTGTTCACGCTGAATTACAGAAACAGTTCCATGTTTGTTGCCGCAAAGTTAAGAAAAAAACAAAGAAAATTAGTAAAAAAATTATTTTTTTTTTGAAAATTTGCCATGTGATTTTTGGTTTCCGCATAAAAGCATTCAAAAATTGTCTTTATGCTTAAAAAATCGTAACTACTTAGACGGTTTGCCCAAGAATGCAGCGCGAGCTTTAGCCGGCGACCTTCCGTTCGCTTGTTGCAGGATACCTTCCTCCAAATCCGAAACCTAAAGAAGCTCGCGGTACTCTCCGGCTAAACATTTACAAAAAATCATTCTTCTTCAAAATATAAACTGCCTTTCCGATAGATTTCAGTTTATTAAATTGCGGCATAATGAAAGGAAAAATGAAACAGTCCCCATTTTCACCGCTGAAACAGAAGAGAAGACTGCGTTTGCTTGTTTTTTACAAATGATTGTTAAACATTGAATTAGCTCATAAAATCAAATAAAATGCTTTTCAGAACGACTTTTGACTACGCCCCCTGTGAGCGAAAAATTTCATTTCAAAACGGGAAAATTTTTTTGGGTTCTTGTTTTGCGACAGAAATGGGCGAAAAAATGCAAAAAACAGGCTTTGATACCCTTTTGAATCCTTTCGGAACAATTTTTAATTCTGCCTCATTGTTGAAAATTTTTGAAAAAAAAATTTCCAATCGGGACGAATTTGTTTATCGCGAAAATCTTTGGGTTTCGCTCAACGCAGGGGCAAAAATTTGTGCTGAATCTCCCGATAAACTTGCTGAAAAATTGCAAAATATTGCGGACGAGTTTGACAAATTTTTAAAAAATGCCGATACAATAATTCTCACGCTCGGAACGGCTTGGGTATATACTTATCAAAAAACCGGCAATGCGGTTGCGAATTGTCAAAAAATTCCTCAAAAAGAATTTACAAAAGTGCTGCAAACGCCCGAAGAAGTTTTGGCTGACTTGCGGGCAATAAAAAATGCCTGCGAAGGGAAAAATTTGATTCTGACCTTAAGCCCTGTGCGGCACGGAAAAGACACATTCCCGCTCAATTCGGTGAGTAAATCCGTTTTGCGCTACGCCCTTTTTTTATTTTGTCGCGAATTTCCCGACGTTTATTATTTGCCGGTGTATGAGTGGATTTTAGACGATTTGCGGGATTATCGTTTTTTTAAGCGCGATATGTTGCACCCTTCAGAGGAGGCAGTTGATTATGTTTGGGGCAAATTTTTGGAACTTTGTTTTGACGAAAAAACAAAAGAAAAAATCAAAATCGAAGAAAAAAATCTTAAATTTTTGGCGCACAGACCTTTGGGGGAGTTATAAAAATTAACATAAACTGCCATCGGGATTTTGAAAACCTAATGTATTTTGGGGTAAAACACTGAAAACGCAACTTTTTTATGTTTTTTTACGTTGGGGAAATAACGGGCTTGGATTTCGGATATATTTTGTTTTTTGTAACTATTTAGCCGGATTGTACCGCGAGCTTCAACTTGCGGATTTAAGGAGGAAAGTATCCTGCATTAGGTCGCCTGCTGAAGCTCGCGCTACATTCTTGGGCAAGCCGGCTAAATAGTTACGCTTTTATACAAAGTTTTATTTCGAAAAAATACGATTCGGCAAAAATTTTGCCCGAAAAATGAAGAAAAATCAAATTGATGATTTACTGACAAAAAATTCATTTTTAGTTCATTGATTTTTCGGAAAAGCTGTGTATTTTCACGTTATTTTTAAAGAAAAAAAGACCAATGGGAAAGAAAGTGCTTGTTTTAAATGCGGACTACCGTGCCGTTACGGTTTGCAGCCCCGAAAAGGCTTTCATTTTGGTTTTGCTCGACAAAGCGGAAATCATCTATAAATCAGAGGGTTACTTTTTCCGTTCCGTGAGTCGCGCATACCCAATTCCTTCGGTCATTCGTCTACGTCAGTATGTCAATGTGCCTTTTCGCGGTGTGATGCTCAATCGCCAAAATATATTCAGGCGCG
Organism: Bacteroidota bacterium; assembly: GCA_052033485.1. Lineage (GTDB taxonomy): Bacteria > Bacteroidota > Bacteroidia > Cytophagales > Bernardetiaceae > JBPOJO01. The sequence continues at coordinate 2,228 of JBPOJO010000509.1, forward strand.
ACAATTTTTCCTGTGTGTATTGCGGCTCCAAAAAAGACCTCACGCTCGACCATGTTTTGCCGAAATCGCGAAAAGGAGCTTCAAGTTGGCAAAATTTAGTTACGGCTTGTAAAAAATGTAATTCATATAAAGGCGACCACACGCCGGAAGAAGTTGGGCTTTCACTTCCCTATAAACCCTACAAACCGACTTTTTTGAAATTCATTCGCGAATTTTCAAAACAAGGCGATGAAACTTGGGATAATTTCTTGCAGTGAGACGGCGTTTGATTACCCCAAAAAAAAGTAACTATTTAGCCGGTTTGCCCAAGAACGCGCTACACTCCGGCTAAATAGTTACAAAAAAAACACCCAAAGAGTTTAGAAACCCTTTGAGTGTTTTTTTGTTTCTCCCTCAACCATTCACAAAATACATATCCACGTCGCCTTTTCCTTTGGCATAAACTTTTCCGCGGTATTCGCACTCAAAATCATTTTTGATAAATTCGTAAGTAAATTGTGAAATATTAACTTTTCCGACTTCTCCGCTTGATTCCATGCGACTTGCCAAATTGACAGAGTCGCCCCAAAGGTCGTAAGCATATTTTCGCGTGCCGACAACGCCCGTAACTACCTCGCCCGTATTTAAACCGATTCGCGCTTCAAAAAACGGTCTTCCTTCACTTTGTCGGGTCATTTTATATTGCTGCATAAAATCCCGCATCTGCAAAGCGGCTCTGACGGCATCTTGCGGATTGCTGTCATTTTCGATGGGAATCCCTCCCGCACACATAAAAGCATCTCCGATGGTTTTTATTTTTTCTAAATTATTTTTAACACAAATTTCGTCAAAATGTGAAAAACAATAGTGTAATTCTTCGACAAGTTCATGCGGCGTGAGTTTTTCCGACAATTCGGTATAGCCTTTAAAATCACTGAAAAGTATCGTTACTTTGTCGTATTTTTTGGCATCAACTCGCCCTTTTTCTTTAAATTCTCGAATGGTTTGCTGCGGCAAAATATTGTTCAAAAGAGCATCTGATTCTGATTTTAAGCGCAAAGCTTCACGCTCCTGATATTCGGCAACTTTTCGGGCTTCGTCGAGCTCTGCCGAACGTTTGCGCTCCGAAAAAAGAAACGCACCGACCAAAAGCAAAACAACGGCAAGCAAACCGACCCCGAAATACAAAGCTTGTCTTTCTTTTTGCTTTTTATACTCTTCCGCTATTTTTTGATTTTCTTGCAAATCTTTCTGCGTGCGCGCAAGCTCCTCCTGACGCATCAAATTTTGACTTGTGCCGGCATCATATTTTTCCGTTTCGGAAAATAATTTGTTAAAATCAATTTCGTCAATGAGCGAATCGAAAGAAGAATTGTCCTGTTGATGCGTTTTTGAGGGCGAATTTATGGTATTTACTTTTGACAGTTGATTGAACCACTTTTGACATTTATCGGCATCGGAAGAATTGCCGGCTTTTCGGTAATAGTCCGCCGCTTCCGAAAGTTTTTGCTTGGCTAATTCAGTATCCCTGATTTTTTCGTCAAGATTATATTCGTACAAACCAATAAGGGAGGCATATTCGGCTGCTTTCGCATAATTTTTTCCTTCGGCATACGCTTTTGCGGCTTTTGCATAATAATCATTGCGTTGCCCGGCGTATTTTTGAAATAAAGCGGCTAAACCGACATAAGATTTTGCGATAAAAAGATAGTCTTTTGTTTGCGAGGCGTAATTGACGGCTTGCGAATAATAGTTTTTAGCTTCTTTATTTTGCCCAACTCTTCGCAACTCATCGGCAATAAAATAGGCAATTCTTGCCGCTTCTTTTTGATTTGAGCTTTCTAATGCCTTTTCGAGTTTTTTCTTCAACTGTTCAGTTTGTGCAAAAACCGATGCGAAAAACCAAAAAAAATGGAGTAAGAAAAGTAATGTTATTTTCACGGCTTTCGATTGATGTTAATAAAATTTTTCAAATTTAAAAAATGTTTTTAAATGCAAAAAAAAATTAGGCGAAAAAAAATGCCGTTGTAACGAAAATAATTACGAGAACTGACTTTTTTTTGAGAAAAATTAGTTCTAAGCCCTTTTTGCATCAACAAAAAAAAGCCCGAAAATGATAACTTTTTCGGGCTTCGATTCTCAATTTTTTTTGAGCAGGCAGTTTTTGTTAAAAAGCGAATCCGCTGAGGTCAATCACTTCCCCAAAAATTAATGCTGTTTTGGGCGGAAAGTCATTTCGATTTCTTACGAATTTTTTTTCGCATTTCTGAAGTCGCGAATTTTTTTTGCACCGTAAGCCGCTCCCGCAGCAAGTAAAAAACCTACTCCGCCGTCAATCGGAATAGCACCGGGCGGCGGTACGGGGTCAACGCCTTGTGAAACTGCGAAAAACGCCGTCAAAAAGAAGGCAACAAAAGCGAGTGAAAAAAGAATACTTTTCATAAAGTTTTTTCGATTAACGATAATAAAGGTATGTTATTGCGCAATTTCGCAAAAAAATCCGGGTATTATGCCCGCTTCATAAGTATTTTTCGGCAAAAAAGTTTTTTGGTCAAAAAGGGTAACTTTCCCGCGTTGCACATAATCCCGCGCATCTGAAAGTAAAATGTCGCCGTCTTTTTTGACAATAAAACCGTAAAAAAGGGCATTTTCTTGCAAAATAACGGGTTTTTCGGGTATTGCTGCGGCATTGATGTTCATTTTGTAAAGCCCCTGCGAAAGAAAATAAACATTTTCACCGCTTGCATCGGTTTGCAAATTTGAAGCTCTTTTTTGAATTTTAAAGGACTTTTTGACGAAAAATTCTTTAGAATCAATAACAAAAATCTCCGCATTTTGTTCGGACAATCCCCCTGCGCAAAGCACCCAAATATCGCCCGATTTTACCTTAACAAGGCTTTGCGCCTCTTTATGCAAGGATATTTCTTTTAATTTTTCTTCCGAAAAAGCATCAAAAACGACAAGGCTGCCGTTTTTCATGTTGCACACCAACAAGTTTTTGCCGTCTGCCAAAATTCCTTCCGACCAACCGTCAAAGGGAATTTTTTTTTCAATAAGCATTTTTTTTGGATTGACCACCCAAACGCCGTTAGCATATAAATCCGTTACAAATGCCTTTTCCGAATTGAGTGCGCAAAAATATCGCGGAGAAATAAAACCGCTTATTGTTCCCAAACTTTTCATCGTTTTCGGCGCAAGAACTTCGATTTTTTGAGAATTATTTACAACAATATAGGCTTTTTCTTCAAAAATTGTCATGCTTTGCGCCACATTGCCAAGCACTTTGCCCTGATTATTGGCACCGAAAATATTGTTTTCTGTTTTGCCGTCTTCGCCGATGAAGGAAATTTCGCCGAATCCCCAACCGAAATTGCCTTCGTTGACAACAAAACAGCCCTTGCGATATTCGCCTGAAACTGTTTCGGTTTTGCCGACGGGCTGCTCCGATTCACGACACGAAATGAAGGCTATTATAAGGCTAATAAAAAGCCATGTCCAAGATAAGATTTTCACCGATTGCAAGATTGAGTTGCCGAATAATATACTTTTTGTTCAAAAACATTTCGTTGCGCAGAGAAGGCAATTCGACATGAATTGTCAATTGTCCTGCATTAAAAAACAGATTTTTGCTGTGCTTTTTGATGTATTCGTCAAAGACTTTTTCCCATGCAGTCAGCACTTTCAATTTTTCTACCGTTGTTTCGTGTCGCCCCAAAAGCGTTGTCAAAACGGCACTAATCGGCACAAATTCGCCCGTGAAGCCGTTTTCGTTGCGCTCGGATAGTCGCGCAAATTTACTTGCGGTTTTTGCTTTCATGCTATTTGCTTAAAAAATAAATTGCTGCCACACATAGTAAAAAATAATTTGCTAAAGAAGCCGCCCCCGCGTAATCTTGCGCCATTCTTTGCCCAAAAAACAACATCACCACACAAATTGCGGATAAAACCGCGCCGAGAAATGCCCAATCCGTATTTTTGCTGAGAAATAAATTGACCGTGCCGAAAAGACTGAAACCGCCCGCAATCACCTCAAAAACAGTTAAAACTGCCAACAAAAACGGCACAACATCTTTCAAAACTGATTTTGCAAAGTGAACTTTTAACCAATCAAGGTTGCCGCCCCAATTAAAAACTTTGTCCAAGCCGGATTGTAAAAAAAGCAAAGCCAACATCGTACTCGTGAGCATCTGCAAAATAAAAAGGCTGTTTTCTTTCATAATTTTTTTTTTGCAAATATAATTCATCAATCGAATAAAGCCAAAAAAAAAGAAGGCTTAGGCAACAAATTAACAATAATGAGGGCTGATTTTGTCTGTGGGGCAGTGTTAAAATTCGGGACGTAAAAAAAGGATAATTTTCTTAAATTTTTTTTATTTTTGCCACTGACACAGCATTTCTATTTTTTTCGGCGAAATTGCGTGTCGGCAAAAGAATTTTATTCCCTTACGACTTATGATTTCGTGCTTTTTTTGCTGCACGATTTTCCAAAATCGTGCAGGCGAAATTTTACTACAATTCTATCACCCGAAAGGGATTTATTTTACTACTTGCATGAAAGCAGAAAGAACATTTGCACGGGAAAAAGACCGTCAGGACGCGCTTGCTCATTATCGCGACAAATTTTACATTCCCCAAAAAAACGGAAAAGATGTTGCCTATTTTTGCGGAAACTCACTCGGTTTGCAACCTAAAAATTGCGAAAAATACCTCAACGAAGAATTAGAGGCTTGGCGAAATTTCGGCGTTGAGGGGCATGCTAAAGGCAAAAGACCGTGGTTTCAATATCACAAAAATTTTCTCACGCAAACGGCGCAAATTGTGGGCGCAAAGGAAAACGAAGTTGCGGTAATGAACACACTCACGGTCAATTTGCATCTTTTAATGGTCAGTTTTTACCGCCCGACACAAAGTCGTTTTGTGCTCATGATTGAGGGCGGAGCTTTTCCGTCTGACCAATATGCCGTCGAAAGTCAGGTTAAATTTCACGGATTTGCGCCCGAAACGGCGATAAAAGAATTATTTCCGCGCGAGGGTGAATTTACTTTGCGAACGGAAGATATTTTGCAAGCGATTGATAATGAGGGAGATAAGCTTGCTTTAGTGCTGCTCGGCGGCGTAAATTATTACACGGGACAGCTTTTTGATATGCAAAAAATTACGCAAAAAGCGCATGAAAATGGGGCTTTTGCGGGTTTTGATTTGGCACACGCAGCGGGCAACGTGCCGCTCAAACTGCACGAATGGGACGCGGATTTTGCCGTTTGGTGCTCCTATAAATACCTTAACTCGGGTCCCGGCGGTGTTTCGGGGGCATTTATCCACGAAAAACACGTCGAAAATGTCGAAATTCCGCGTTTCGCGGGTTGGTGGGGACACGATGAAGAGCAGAGATTTTTGATGAAAAAAGGCTTTATTCCGATGAAAAATGCAGGTGCGTGGCAGTTGAGCAATGCACAAATTTTGCCGATGGCGGCGCATCTCGCCTCGCTCGACGTGTTTGCAGAGGCAGGTATGCCTGCGCTGCGGCAAAAAAGCCTTGAATTGACGGCTTTTTTGGCGTTTTTACTGCAAACTTTTGAGGCGGAGCAGGAGAAAATTTCCTTGCAAATCATTACGCCGCAAAATCCGGCAGAGCGCGGCTGTCAGTTGTCAATTTTTGTGCAAAAGGAAGCAAAATCCTTGTTTCGGCATTTGACTGAAAACGGCATCATTGGTGATTTTCGGGAGCCGAACGTCATTCGCCTTGCGCCCGTGCCGCTTTACAATCGTTTTGAAGATTGTTTTGAAGTTTACGCCGCTTTAAAGAGTTTTTAGCCTATAGTATACTGCTGTCAAGATGCCGGCGATTTTAAAGTGTACCGTCGGCATCTTGCCGGCGATTCTAAAGTGTACCGTCGGCATCTTGCCGGCGATTATAAATTTTTATTTTTCAAAAAAAAGTGCATTTTGTTTTGTTATCAAAAAAAAATCAACAAATTTGCGACATAATTTGTTTTTTATACAATGTAGTTCCGCGCCCATGATTTTAACAGACCAAGAAATACTCAAAGAGATGAAAAAAGGCAACATTGTCATTGAACCTTATGACCCTGCTTGCTTAGGTACAAATTCGTATGACGTACATCTCGGAAAATACCTTGCACAATATGAAGACGAAGTTTTAGATGCCAAAAAACATAATAAAATACAAATTTTTGAAATCCCTTCGGACGGTTTTGTGCTTGAACCGGGGCAACTCTACCTCGGCGTTACGCAAGAATACACGGAAACACACGCACACGTACCTTTTTTGGAGGGCAAATCGAGCGTCGGGCGTTTAGGAATTGACATTCACGCGACGGCAGGAAAAGGCGATGTCGGCTACTGCAACACGTGGACGTTGGAAATTTCCGTTTCGCATAAAGTTCGTGTTTATTTCGGAATGCCTATCGGACAACTCATTTATTTTTGTGTTGCGGGCGACATAAGCAATTATTACAACCGCAAAATGTCGGCAAAATACATTGACCGCACGCTGAAACCCGTTGAGTCAATGATGTGGAAAAATGATTTTTAACCAACAATTTTATGAGCAAAAAATATTCACACGACGAACTTTTGCGCGCAAATGACCTTTTTTTGAAGGCAAGTCAGCTTATCAAAGACAGCATAAAAGTCGGGGAGGCAGTTTTTATCCTCGAATCCATCGTTAATGACATTCCGGAATTCGGAAAAGCCTATAATCACTTGGGGTGGATTTACAAAAATAAATTTCAGGACAATCAAAAGGCTGCGGAATATTTCGAAAAGTGCCTTAGTTTTCAGTCGGATTTTTCGCCGGTTTATTACAATTATGCCTCTTTGCTTTCGCAAACGGGCAATTTCAAACGGCTTGATGAATTGCTCAAACAAGCACTGAACGTAGTCGGAATTGATAAATGTATCATTTTTAACGAGTTCGGCATTATGTGCGAGCTGTCGGGAAAGTTTTCCGATGCGGAAAGTTTTTATTTGCAAAGCATGAAATTAGCTTTGGATAATAAATTGATGGAAAATCGCTTATCGGCAGTGGAAAGATGTCGCAAAAAAGCCAATTTTTTCAAAGCCAAAAATCCCGAATAGTTTTTAGGCAATAAAATACTTTAAAACCAAACAGTATGGGTTACAGTAATTTTAAAAGATTGAAACAAGTTACCCAAAAATTTGGACTTGATGCCAAAACCGTGCGACTTTTCCCTGACATAAAATCGGTGAGCCAAGCAGTTGGCTGCAAGAAACTTTAGAAAAAGCCCGACTGTTTCCCTTGATAAACGAAAAAGTAAAGTCAGAAAAAATCGTTTCACCGATTTTGAGCGAAGTTGCCGAGTGGAGTTACGACAAAGTAACGCTGTTTTCGGGCGAGGAATTACCTGTTGATGCGGAGAATGATTTATCGGGAGAATGTGATTTTTTCTTTGTTCTCGCCCCC
>JBPOJO010000411.1:0-12877 GCA_052033485.1 Bacteroidota bacterium
GCAAAAGTAATAATTTTTTGACTGTTTTCTTTTGCACAAAAATTTTCAGCCACACGAAAATTGACAAGCCAAACAATTTCATCTTCAGAAAGCATGACCAAAATATTCTTTTTGAGCAATTCGGGGACTTTTTTATCCTTCAAAAAATCCGCAACGGACTTGCTTTTGCCCCGCATACCCGAAGGGCGAAAACGGTCGCCTGCCTGCACATTGCGCACACGCAGCGGAAAAGTCAATTTTTCGGCATCTAACACCGCGACGGCGGCGGAAAATTCTAAGGTTTCTGCTTTTTCTTCCGGAGAAAGTTTATTTGTCAAAACCCAAGTCAATTTTTTATTCTCCGAAAACAACTTTTCGCCGTTATTTTCTTCGATAATAAAGTCAATCTTTTCGTCCTCCGTATTTTTTGCCAAAACCAATGAATTTTGATGCGAAAAAAGCACAAAATCCTTTGAAAACCATTTTTTCCCCGCAATATGTCTTTTTTCCCAAATATTTTCACACTCCGAAAAACTAAAACCTGCAATTTGCAAAAATTTGTACAACAAATAAACGGCACCGGGCAGGTGCTCAACCGCTAAAAAATCAAACCGAAAAAAGTCATTTTCCGAATGTACGTGCCTGAGCAGCGTTTCGCGGATAAAATGCTCGTTAAAATCAGCCGCAGCCGAAATTTTTCGACTGTTTTGCCAAAAAATTTTTTCGGTTTCGGGTTGAATTTGTTTAAAAAGAGGAAATATTTTTTTTCTCAAAAAATTTCTTCGGTAATCCGTTTTCTGATTTGAGCTATCCTCGCGCCAAGAGAAAGATTTTTCTTCTGCATACTCTTGGACTTCATGCGAAAAAAGCGCGAGCATCGGACGTATGATTTTTCCGTTTTTCGCCGGTATTCCGCACATACCGTTAAGCCCCGTTCCGCGTAACTGATTGATTAACAATGTTTCAGCATTGTCGCTTGCATGATGCGCAACGGCAATTTTTTCAAAAGGTAGGGAGAAAAACCAATCATAACGCAACTTTCTTGCGGCGAGTTGAATGTTCAAATGATTTTTTTCGGCAAATTCATTTGTTGCAAAAGTGATGCTCAGACATTCGATTTGATGGGCGCGACACAAATTTTTGACAAAAATTTCGTCTTCATCGGATTCCTTTCCGCGCAAAGAAAAATTGCAATGGGCAACGGAAAAGGGAATTTTTAAGGCAATTAAAATGTGAAACAAAACAACAGAATCGCGTCCGCCGCTCAAAGCAAGCAAAACGCGGTCTTTTTCATTCAAAAGTTGATGTTTGCCGATGAATTCGGCAACTTTTTCTGCTGCGTTCATTTTAGATATTTTAACAAAACCTATAAGGTTTCTAAAACCTTATAGGTTTATATATCAGGTTTTTAGCTTTTTATAAGCGAGTCTTGTTCATCACAACAGCAGAACCTTCAACAGTCGGTTTTCCCGACGCAATGTCAATGATATTTGTTTCGACCACAGCTGAATTTTTTTCGCGATTGACTTCTTTCACCGTCATAACAGCTTCGTACTCGGTTCCGGGAATCATCGGACGCTTAAACTTCATGTTTTGCTCCAAATAAATTGTTCCTTCGCCGGGGAAAAGTGTGCCGAAAATCATCGAAAAAACACTTCCGCCGAGAAATCCGTGCATGATAGTGCGTCCGAACATCGTTTTAGCAGCATATTCGGCATCAATGTGAACGGGGTTTTTGTCGCCCGTTACGTCGGCAAATTGATTTACTTGCTCTTGTGAATACACAAATTTGTGGCGGTAAATATCGCCCGCTTCGATGAGGTTTTTAGTTGTTTCCGTTTGCATTTGAAAAATTATTTGCCGTAAAGGTATAAAAAAAATCTGATTGCGAAAAAAAATCTAATTGTCGGGCGGCAATAAGAAAACGCCCGAAATTTTTTATCCGTCCGTTATCCCAAGCAAAATTAACGGACTTCAGTCCGTTATCCCAAGCAAAATTAACGGACTGAAGTCCGTTATCCCAAGCAAAATTAACGGACTGAAGTCCGTGGTACATTTCTTTGAGCACGCTCAAACGGATTCGACGACTTCCTGTTCGGTTTTACCGCCGTCTTTCATGCTGATTTTGACCTTTTTGCCGTCTTTTCCCGCTACTTCAATCGTGAGTTCTTTCTTTTTAGAAAGCCAAGTATTGAGTGCTTTGACCAACTGAACGACCGCCGGCGTGCCGAGCAGGGCAATTAAAACTTCCGGTTCAAAAAAACCGCCTGCTTCGTCGGGTTTCAGTTCTTTGCGCACTTGCTTCACTTCTTCGAGTTCTGCATCGCTGCTTTCAATCCATTTTTTGAGGTCAGCGGCAGCCTTAACTGCGTCATCCTCGTCCTCTTCGACAATGCGAATGTTTAATTGTTCGAGTGAATTTTCCATTTTTTTAGCGTTAAATGATTTCGCAAGATAGAAAAGAGCATTATGAAAAACAAAAATTGCGCGAAATTTTATTGAAAAAAAATTTAGTCAAAAATATACCAAAAGTAATTTCTTGTTGTACACTTAAAGCTAAAAAACTAAATTTCAATCCAATAATTTGCGGGATTATTCACGTCTATCAAGACTGAAATACTGCTGCCGACGGGATAAATTGAGGAGGGGTCGGCGGAAAGCGGTTCACTGCGAAACGAAAAACTTTTTCCGTCGTGCCTTTGCCAACTGCAATCAATGACAAAATAGTGTCCGGATTGCCCGATGCCTTTGTTCAAAAAACCAATTCCGGAAACAAGGGCGGATATTTTTTTCCCGTTTTGTTCCAAACGTTTTCTCATGCGTTTTTTTCTCCAATCATTTAACAAAAACCAAGCACCTGTGAGCGAAAAAACAGCTCCGATGCAAAGGCAGAAATACAAAAATGCGTTTGAATGTGCGCGAAAACGAACATCAGAGGGATTAATGAGGTCATAAAAAAGTTCGGTTTCATCGCCGGTTTCCATTCCTTTTTTGACTTTTTTATCTATAGCCTTATAATAGACTTTTTGACTGTCTTGTGAAATAAACAAAATGACAGGGTATTTTTTTCCGTCTCCCAACTCCCCGTAAGCACTGACTCGCCCGATAGTTCGTTCAAATTTTTGTGCAAGTTCGCTGTTCGCAAGCAGGTGTTGAATGCCGAAAAAAAGCAAATACACGCCTGCAAGTAAAGCCGAGGCGGCAAACAATCTAAATTGCAAAGTGCGCATAATTAATGAAATTTTGCTTTAAAAGCGGCAAAAGTAATTATTTTTCGTAACTATTTAGCCATTTTGCCCAAGAATGCAGCGCGAGCTTTAGCTTGCGACCTTAAGTTCGCTTGTTGCAGGATGCCTTCCTCCTAATCCGCAAGCAAAAGCTCGCGGTACTCCGGTTAAACAGTTACTATTTTTCACGGAAAAAAACTCGGTATTTTTTGTTTTTTCCTGCGGCTTGTTCATAAAAAATGTACCTATCAGCTTGCGAAATTTAGGTTTTCGGGAAGCCGGCAAGATGCCGGCAATACTTTTTTGATTCGTCTGAGTAAATCTTTTAGCCAATATTTATGAAATCATTACAAATGTTTATGAGAAAACACAAAGGCAATACAAATCTTTGCAATTAGAAAGTTTAAAAAAAATAAAGCGGCAGTCGAAAAACTGCCGCCTTTTTTTTAATAAGCTCTTGCAAAAATTACGCGCTGATGCGAAGGTTTGCCCGTCAAAACACATTTTCCCGTTTCTTCCTGATTGTCAAGCGGAATACAGCGAATCGTTGCTTTTGACATTTCTTTGATTTTTTCTTCCGTTTCACTCGTGCCGTCCCAATGCGCCGAAATGAAACCGCCCTGACCGTCGAGAATAGCCATAAATTCTTCCCAATTATCTGCTTTTCGCGTATTTTCGCGGCGAAAATCAAAGGCTTTTTGATAAATATTTTGGTGAATTTGTCCCAAAAGTTCCGGAATAAACATCGAAAGGTCATCAAAACTCTTGCTCATTTTCTCGCGAGTATCGCGTCGCGCAATTTCCGCAAGATTATTTTGCAAATCTCTCATTCCGATTGTAATCCTGACCGGAACGCCTTTTAATTCCCATTCCGCAAATTTAAAACCGGGACGATGCGTTTCACGACCGTCAAATTTAACCGAAATTCCTTGCCTTTTGAGCGTTTTTTTAATTTCCTCTGCCTTTTTTTCAATCGTTTTCAACTCCTCATCGGTTTTGTAAACCGGCACAATGATAACTTGAATCGGTGCTAAATTAGGCGGCAAAACAAGCCCCTCATCGTCCGAATGTGCCATGATGAGCGCACCCATTAAGCGCGTACTCACCCCCCAAGAAGTGCCCCAAACGTATTCCAACTTATTTTCTTTGTCCGAAAAGGTTACATCAAAGGCTTTTGCAAAATTTTGCCCTAAAAAGTGCGACGTACCTGCTTGCAATGCTTTTCCGTCCTGCATCAAAGCCTCGATGCAATACGTGTCTACCGCGCCCGCAAATCGTTCGTTCGGCGTTTTAACACCTTTTATGACCGGCAAAGCCATGATATTTTCGGCAAATTCGGCATAAACGTCCAACATTTTTTTCGTTTCTTCCACCGCTTCCTCCGCAGTTGCGTGCGCCGTATGCCCCTCTTGCCACAAAAATTCTGCCGTGCGCAAAAACAAGCGCGTGCGCATTTCCCAACGCACAACATTTGCCCATTGATTGACAAGCAAAGGCAAATCGCGATAAGATTTAATCCAATTTTTGTATGTATTCCAAATCACGGTTTCGGAAGTCGGGCGGACGATAAGCTCCTCCTCCAATTTTGCCTCAGGGTCAACGATTACCCCGCTGCCGTCTTCGGCATTTTTAAGGCGATAATGCGTTACGACCGCACATTCTTTCGCAAATCCGTCGACGTGACTTGCTTCCTTGCTGAAAAATGATTTCGGAATAAACAGCGGGAAATACGCATTTACGTGTCCGGTTTCTTTGAACATATCGTCCAAAATTCTTTGCATTTTTTCCCAAATCGAATAGCCATAAGGTTTAATGACCATACAACCTCGCACGGGCGAATGTTCGGCTAAATCGGCGTGTTTTATCAATTCATTGTACCACGCCGAGTAATCTTCACTGCGTTTTGGTAGTACGCTGCTCATTTTTTTTGCGGTTTTGTTTCGGGCGCAAATTTAGGAATTTTTTTTGTCAGAAAAAATATTTTTTAAAACAATTCATTTCTTAAAAAATAGTTCCTATATTTGCGCTCTTAAATTTGTCTTAAACCACCAAAATAGATTTTTCAGCGCATGGAAACTTCTGTCGAAAAGAAACTCGAAGCCCTTTTAGGCTTGCAAAAGATTGACTCTAAAATAGATGAGATTCATAAAATCAAGGGCGACCTTCCCGAAGAAGTGCAAGACCTTGAAGACGAAATTGCCGGCTATCAAACGCGGATGGAAAAGTTTAAAGCAGAAAAAAACAATTTGCTGCAAGAAGTTACTTTTCAAGAACATTCCATCAAAGAGTTTCAGCGCAATATTCAAAAATACGAAGAGCAGAAATCCAATGTGCGCAACGGGCGCGAACTTGAAGTGATTGAACGCGAAATGGAAAATCAAGAACTTGACATCAAACTCGCGCAAAAAGCTATCAAAGAGGTCAAGGAAAAAGTTGCTCAAAAAGAAGAGCAAATTGACAAAACGCAGTATAATATTGACGAACGCAACAAAGACCTTATCAATAAACGCAAAGAACTCGAAGCGATTATCGCCGAGAGCAGCGAAGAAGAAGCGGCTTTGTTACGCGAACGCGAAATCGAAGTGCGCGGGGTAGATGAGCGTCTTTACAAGGCATACACACGTATTCGCAACAACGTTCGCAACGGGCTTGCTGTCGTAAAAGTTGAGCGCGATGCGTGCGGAGGCTGTTTTGCGATGGTACCGCCGCAAAGACAAGTTGATATCAGTCATAAGAAAAAAATTGTGGTGTGTGAGCACTGCGGACGTATTTTAGCCGATGTGATTGAAGTTATTGTTGTGGAGAAAAAGAAACCGACAACAAGACGCAAAGCAGTTGAAGCTTCGGAAGAAGAGGCATAATTCGCCTCACACCATCGTTTTTTTTAATTTTCTGCGTGTCGCGAATCGTTTTTTGTGCCGCTAATTGTACGTTTTTTTTAATTTGTCAATTTTATGCAAATTATTCATGGCATTGCCCAAATGCGTGAAATGCTTGCGGCGCAAAGACGTGCGGACGCGAAAATAGGCTTTGTGCCGACGATGGGCGCGTTGCATGAGGGGCATTTGAGCCTAATTCGTCAGTCCGTTGCCGAAAATACTTTGACTGTTTGCAGTATTTTTGTCAATCCGATACAGTTCAATAACCTTCACGACTTTATTTTGTATCCTCGCACGGTCGAAGAGGACGGCAAAAAAGCACTTTCTGCGGGTTGTAATGTACTTTTTGTTCCCTCAGCCGACGAAATGTATCCTCAAAAAAGTACAGTCGGGATTTCTTTCGGTGATGCCGAAAAGGTCATGGAAGGAGCTTTTCGACCGGGACATTTTAGCGGAGTAGGCGTTGTTGTGGCAAAATTATTTAATATCGTTCAACCCGATGTTGCTTATTTTGGTCAAAAAGATTTTCAGCAATGTGCCGTCGTCGAAATGTTGGTGCGTGATTTGTCATTTCCGGTGCGAATTGTTAAAGCTCAGACTGTTCGCGAATCGGACGGTTTAGCAATGTCGTCGCGCAACGCACGCCTTACGAAGCAACAACGGGCGGTTGCGCCGGTCATTTATTCGGCTTTAAAAGAAGCTGAAAAAATGATGAAAGAAGGTATTTCTTTTGAAAAAGCAAGAATTTCGATTGCCGAAAGGATTGCGAAAGAGCCGCTTTTGAGCTTGGAATATTGTCAAACGGCTAAAGCCGATACGCTCGAAATAGCCGATGAAAAGGACGAAAATACAACTTCTTACGCTCTTTGTGTCGCCGTTTTTGCGGATAAGGTTCGATTAATTGACAATATCATTGTTGAATTTTAAACCATAATTTTCATGCAAATCGAAATTCTCAAATCAAAAATTCACCGTGCAAAAGTAACACAAGCCGAACTGAACTATGTCGGAAGCATCACTATTGACGAAAATTTGATGGATGCGGCAAATTTGATTGAGGGCGAAAAAGTTCAAATCGTGAACAACAACAACGGCGAACGTTTGGAAACTTACGTCATCAAAGGAGAACGCGGCAGCGGTGTAATTTGTCTCAACGGCGCGGCGGCGCGAAAAGTGCAGGTCGGAGACGTTCTCATCATCATGTCGTATGCAAGAATGGATTTTGAAGCCGCAAAAAAATTCAAACCTGCCCTTGCTTTTCCCGACGAAAACAATCGTTTGATTTGAATTGTAAAATTTACACAAAAAATCAAAACTTTAACTCTTTAAAAACGAACAGTTCTTAGTTAACTGTCCGATTTTGAAGAGTTAAAATTTTTTGTAGCCAACAAGAAAATCGCCGCGCGAGCCTTGCGGTCGGAAATAAACAAAAACTTCATAATCGTTTTGCGTTTGACTGAAAGTACCCTCAAAATAATCGTCATCTGCTTTTCCCGAATCGGGCACAAAAGTATAAAAATAGTCGTAAAGTCCTTGTTTTAAATAAGTTGTCATTGAATAGCAGGCATTTTTTTCATCATATTTCAGTTCATAATTTTCGGACAAAGAAAAATCATTAAAAGCCCCTCGCACGTATACACGTCCGGCTTCGCGGGCAGGAGATTTCAAAAAAAAGTGCGTTTTAAGGTAGTCTGCCTCAACTTCGGCGCGCAAAACATTAAAAGCATCAATGTAAAAACGCCCGTTTAGGTCTTGCATCGTTCGATTGTACATAAAAGGTTTGCGTGAGGCATCTTTGCGAAGCCAAATTTCATTCTGTTTTTTGCCAAAATAAATGCTGTCAATCGTTATTCCGAAAACATTCAAATTACGAATATCCGCAATTCGAAATTCATTTCCGCCCGAAAACGTGTTTTCTTTGTTCAAATAGACAAAATCAAGTCTTTTTTCAAAATCACGAACTGCCGTCGGTTTGAGCAATGCAATTTCGTTATCGCGGCGAGTATTTTGCCGAAGGCTAATACGAATTTGTTCCGCAGGGTTAAACGCCTCTTTTAAAGCCTGATAATGAATGTTTAAGTCAATTTGTTGTAATCGAAAAGCTTCTTCCGAGCCGATAAAATTAGCTACGGCAGAAGAAATAATTGTTTTTTCTTCATACACCATGAAACATCTTGTCAAAATCGGCTCGTCCTCATTATCGCGGGGATATATTTTGATTACAAAATTTCCTGAAATTTTAACTTTCGGTAAGGGAAATTTGTAATGAATGTATTTGACTTTTGTGTTAAATGAGGCTTCATAAGCAGTAAGATAAAATTCGTTAAATTCATAAAGATATTCCAAAGGCGACATATCCGATTTTTTCCAATCCTGCGTGCAATTATAAATTTTTGCGGCATAATCATAGGGAGTTTCGACCAATTCATCAAATTCAAGCAACAAATCTTCCCCCAAAGGGACGACGGGCGAACTTAATTTTGCCTGCGCACTTGCCGTGCCGGAATAGAGCAAAACACTTTTTATATTCGGGTCATAAATTTTGTCCTCAAAGAGAAAACTATCTTTTCCGAATGTGCTTGAAAATTGACAAGAAAGAAAAAAAATTAAGGCAATTTTAAAAGAAAAAAATTTAAGGTTCATAGATTAAAAATTAAGTTTACGCTTGTGTCTTCACAAGCGACAAAAAACTACTGCTACTGCCTCACACAGGTCGTTTGTGCGGACACAAACAACGGCGAAGAGATTAAAAATTAAGTTTTACGCTGTCGTTTGTGTCATAACAAGCGACAAAAAACTACTGCCTCACGAAGGTCGTTTGTGCGGACACAAACAAAGGCGAAATTGCTCAAAAAATAAGGAATTGCGCTGCTAAATCTTACCGCCGAAGCATAAATCACCTGCATCGCCAAGTCCGGGAACTATGTAAGAGGCGGCATTCAGTTCGTCATCAAGAGCAGCAATCCACAGATTGGCATCGGGAAAAGTTTGCAAGACGCGCTCAACACCGGGTTTACCTGCAATAGCGGCAGCAATATGCCATTTTCGCGGGTTTCCGTGCCGAACAGAAAGGTGTTTTACGGCTTCAATGACGGAATTTCCTGTTGCGAGCATCGGGTCAATCAAAATGACTTCGCGCCCTTCAAGGGAGGGCGAAGCAATATAATCAGTGTTAATTTTAATGTTTTTTTCGGCATGTTCGGCGCGATATGCTCCGACAAAAGCGCAATCCGCCTCATCAAAATAATCTAAAAAACCTTGAAAAAAAGGCAACCCGGCACGGAAAATTGTCAACAAAACAGGATTCTCCTTCGGTAAAGCCACGTGTGTTTGCGCGAGCGGCGTTTGCACGTTTTCGTCTTGATATTCCATCGTTTTTGAAATTTCATACGCCAAAATTTGCCCCAAACGCTGTAAATTATATCGAAAACGCAAGCGGTCATTTTGCTGATTGATATTGCGCATTTCCGCTACGAATCGCGATGCAAGCGAATTATTTTCAGTCAGAATAAAAGTATTTTTTTGTTTTACTGCCATAACCGTAGTTAAATTGCTGAAAGGAAGATAAATTTTACCGGTAAAAAAAGCAGAAAAATTCCATTTTTACCGAATGCAAATATAGAAAAAAACATTAACTATTAAGCCGGCTTGTCTAAAATTGTGCGACGAGCTTTAGCTTGCGACTTTAATTTCGCTTGTTGTCATGGCTTGTTCCATAAATTCGCAAGCTAAAGCTCGCGGTACACCCCGGCTAAATAATTACAAGAAAAAGTATTTTGAGCAAAAAGTTTATTCTTTGTTCTTGTCAAAACAGAGGAATTTTTCTTAAAAAGCATTGGTTTTGTGCAATATTTATTACGAAATGCTAAATAAAATAAACTTTGCTTCTCAATAGTTCTAAAAAACCCCTACTCTAAAAACGAAACAGCTCTTTGAGCGGTAAAAGCGGCATTAAGCATGAATACATTATGGGTAAAAATGACATCTGTAATGCCGTATTTTTCAACTAATTCTTTCACACTGCCTTTGAAATATCTATAATCAATCACAAAAACCTCTTCAAAATGCGCAGGCAAGAAAGGCGAAAAAGCATTGCCGTAAGAATCTTTGATTTGTAAAATTTTCCTGCCGTTTTTGTTTTCCGAAACAATGCGCATTAACGGGTGGTCTGCCCCGAGAAAAACGCCGTAAGCATTGCCGCCGCGCGCATATTCCGCAAGCATTTTGGTCGGTTTTCCGTTTTCAATGCCCTCCTTGAAATACGTCGCCTGCGTTTTGACGGGAATTTTAAAGTATTCTACGCTGTCTTTATTGTTCTTTAAATCCTCACTCAACGTGTAATGATAAAGCGTTCCGACAAAACCTTTGATAACTTTGCGCTGCAAATCGTCCTGCGAATATGCCTCAAAACCCGCCGCTTCGCCGAACGCCTCATACGCATAAAATGCCGCGCGCCCTGTCCAATGGTGGTCAGTATTAAACTGTATATACTCATCACGATGATTTTCGAGATTTTCATACGCATAAACAGGTGTTGCATAAGGCGTTACAACTTCGTATAAATAATCAATAAATTGCTTTTCTTTACGATTGTTTTTGCTGAATTTTGAGGGCAAGAAAAAATCCGAACCAATGGGAACTGCCATGCAAAACAAATTCACCTCGTCGCCGAGCGTTTCTTTGTATTTTTTTAACATTTTTGCAAAATAATTCGCTGCTTTATGCGAACCTGCAAAAACTTGAACAGCGCGATTATTATAGACAATAACGGATTTAATATTCTCATAATCGCCTTTGTTTTCGATTTTGGAGGGTTTATAATCCGGCTTATGCTCATCGGCTTGATTTTTTTTGCGCGCTGCCGAGTCGTAGGTAAGATTGTTAAAAATATTTTGAGTAAGGGTATCTTTTGTTAAAAAAACTGCGGTGTCTTTTTTGACCTCAAAATCTGTTGTGTCAAATTCTTCTTCATTTATCTCGTTTGCGCGCGAATACAGGCGTATTTCTTCGTTTTTTAGCCCGCGATATTCTTTTGTAAAATTAGCCCATGCTATAAAATTGTCGCGCAAAATGAAGTTGTCCGAAAAATACAATTCAATACTGTCGGCAAATTTTCCCGAAAAAATATTTTTCTGCGAAAAAGTCGGAAAAACAGCTAATTTTCGTTTTTCCCCCTCCGAAATTTCATTTTTCGGCAAAATCCAAAAGAATGTTCCGATGCCGAACAGCAACAGTAAAATGATGAGCGAACTAACGCCGATGCGATTTTTTTCCATAACTCAGAAACGAAAATATAAAAACGGGTTATACGAACTGCCGACAAGCATCATGACAGATGACAGAAAAAAGAATAAATTTAACAATATTTGTATTGTTTCTCGCATTGCTGTCGAAGAAATATTTTTTTTACAAAAATTTTCAAAACGTTCCGAAATAGGAAGACAAAAAATTAAGGCGGTTAAAATCCAAAAAATATTTTCAAAAACTGCATTTTGTGCAACAAAATCTGACAGCGGAGCGAACGAAAAACCGAATAAAACCGCAAAATAGTCAAGCAATTTTTGTGTATCCGTAAAATAAAATATTCCCCAACCTACGACGATAAAAAACAAAGCATAAAGACGGCGAAAAAAAACCGGAATTGCGCGCAAAACATCTTCTAAAAAATATTTTTCAACTAACAACAGCAAGCCAAAATAAAGTCCCCAAAGGATAAAATTCCAACTTGCTCCGTGCCAAAAACCTGTTAAAAACCAAACTATCAAGATGTTACGAAGTTGATTTTTGCGATTGCCGCCGAGCGGAATATAGACGTAATCCCTGAAAAATGTCCCCAAAGAAATGTGCCATCGTCGCCAAAAATCCGTTACGGAAACCGACAAATAAGGGTGTTTAAAATTTTCGTGGTAGTGAAATCCGAACATTCTCCCCAAACCAATCGCCATGTCGGAGTAGCCCGAAAAATCAAAATAAATTTGCAAACTGAACAAAAATAAGCCCAACCAAGCCCCTAAAATGCTCAAATTATCAGTATTTCCGTTCAGAAAACTTGCACCTAATTCGCCGGCAGTGTTGGCAATAAGCACTTTTTTGAAAAGTCCCTTACAAAAACGATTGATTCCCTCATTAAAATCATTCGCTGCAAAAACGCGCTCCTCAATTTCCTTCGCAATATGACTGTAACGAACGATAGGACCCGCGACTAATTGATGAAAACAACAAACAAACAGCAAAAAATCGCCGAAACTCCGTTGCGCTTTAACCTCGTTTTTATAGACATCAATCGTGTAAGAAATTGTCTGAAAAGTGTAAAAAGAAATGCCTATCGGGAGCAAAAAACCGGGTTTTTCAAAATTTGTTCCGAAAATAAAATTAGTATTATCGACAAAAAAATCCGAATATTTGAACGTAAAAAGTAAGCCTATATTAAAAAAAACAGTACTGACGATACCCCACTTCGCTGTATGCGTTCCGCGAAAATGCTCAATAAAAAGCCCGTTGAAATAATCAATCAACGCCGAAAAAAGCAATAAACCCACCCAAATCGGCTCGCCCCACGCATAAAAAATCAGCGAAAAAACAGTCAAAATAAAATTTCTGATTTTTCGCGACTGAAATGAATAATACAAAAGTAAATTCAGCGGCAGAAAAAAGAATAAAAAAAATAGGCTCGAAAAAACCATTATCGTCTGTACGTTTTGCCTTTTTTGGTCTTAATTGAATAAATTTTTGAATCTGTTTAGCCTGCTTGCAAAACATTGAATCGCGAGTTTTCAGCTTGCAACCTTAATG
>JBPOJO010000527.1:0-3133 GCA_052033485.1 Bacteroidota bacterium
TTCGTCTATTAAAATGACAACATTTTTGCCCGTTTTCTTTTTCAATTTTTTCCTTAATTCTTTGAACATACTGCCGTTTTTGACAGCAGTTATTTCAATTTCGTATTCTTCCGCAATTTAGAGCAGTAGGTCATGTATCGCAATTTCTAAACCTTTTCCTTGAAAATCCATGTTGCTGAAATCCAAATGAATGACCGGATACTCTTCCCACTCAATTTTATCCTCTATATAAAGCCCCGAAAATAATTCTTTTTTGCCTAAAAAAATTTCTTTCAATGTACTGATTAATAATGATTTACCGAAGCGGCGTGGGCGGGCGAGAAACCAAAATGATGCTTTTGTTTCAATGATTTGGGTAATCAAATCCGTTTTATCTACATAAATCATTCCCGAAGTACGGATTTTTGTAAAATCTTGTTCGCCGGTTGATAATGATGCAAACATTTTTTTATCTGACTCCATATTATTTTCCTTTTCTGCAAATATACTCAAAAAATCACTCAAAAAGATTATTTTAAAAAAATTAGCTTATGCCATCTTGCAACTACCCGCTCAAAATGACCTTTTTTCCCGAAAAAGTTTCAAGTTTGGAACGCTGACTGCTTTACCCCGCCAAATTTTTTTTTTTTTTTGGATTTCTTGCCTCAAATCAGCGACAATTTTTTATCAATTTAGGCTGTACCCTGAATCGCGTCGGTTAAATTAAGCCCTAAAATAAGAATATCATCGGTTTGCTTTTTTTCGCCTTTCCAAGTCAAATGTTGTTCGTAAAGCAAGCGTTTTTGCACCTCGGCAGGCTCATGCGCAATACGGCTGAGTAATTTTTTCAAATTCCCCGTCATAAATTTTCTGTCATCTGCGCCCCCGAATTGGTCTTGATAACCGTCCGAACATAAATACAAAAAATCAGGCAAATCTTGCCCGTCATCGTTTTTTTTGCCAAATAAGATTCTGCGAATAAAAAAAGTTTTCTTTTGTTTTGCCGCCGATAGGAAGTTTATCTGCTTTGATTTCAAAGAAAACGTTGTTTTTGACATAATAAAGCGGATTCATTGCACCCGCAAAATAAACAGATTGAATATTGTTTTCGGGCATAAAAAATGTCAAAATACCGACATCCATGCCGTCTTTTATCTTTTCTCCGCCGCTTTGAAGGGTTTTTTCGAGCATGGGAGTCATAAAATCCAAAATTTTATTCGGCTCACTGATGCCTTTTTCTGTTACTATTTGATTCAATAAATTATTGCCAATCATGGTCATAAACGCTCCCGAAACACCGTGTCCCGTACAATCCGCGACAGCGATAATAAAAAAATCGCCTCGCCGTGCAAACCAATAAAAATCCCCCGAAACAATGTCGCGCGGCAAATAAAGAATAAAACTTTCGGGAAAAAAACGCTGCAAATCACTGTGCGGCGGCAAAATTGCGTCCTGAATGCGCAAAGCATAGCGAACGGAGGCTATTATATTTTCATTTTTTTCTTGAATGACATTTCGTTGTGATTCAACGGTTTGTAAGGTTTGTAAAATTTCTTCTTTTTGTTGATTGATTTCCTCATTTTTTTCCGTAATGAGTACATTCGCTTTTTCAAGCGCGAAAAAAGCCGCTTTAATGCGGTTTCGGCTGCGAAAAATTAAAAAACTTATTAAGCTGACCGCAATAAGAATGCCTGAGGCTGAAAAAATAATCCATAATTTTTGCGCTTGCTGCTGTTTTATTTCTGTTTGCGTATGTTTTTGCTCGGCTTTTAGGAGCAAAATTTCCTTTTCTTGGGCTTCAGATTCAAATACGGACTGCAACATTCGCAGTTTTTTGGCACTTTCTTCGTTAAAAGTTGCGTCATGAATCTCAAAAAACAGTTCGTGATACCGCAAAGCAAGCGAAAAATCGCCTTGCTCTTTGTAAGTTTTTGAAAGCATTTCAAAAGTTTGTCGCAAATCCGAGCGATAACCGAATTTTTGGGCAATCGTTTGTGCTTTTTGCAAATATTCCTCCGCCTTTTTCGTGTTGTTTTTTTGAAGTTGTAAATTTCCCAAACGATTCAGACAACTCACCATGAGTGAAAAATTGTTAATTTTTGTGGCAGTTTGATGGGCGGAAAGCCATGATTTTTCGGCAGATTCGTTTTTTTGTTCAGCCAAAAAAATATCACCTTGTGTTCTATAGGCAAAAGCGAGGTAATAATCTTCGCCGATTTTTGCATTATGTTGCAAGGAGCGCGAAACAAACTCAGTTGCAGCTTTAAAATCTTTCTTTTTTGACGCGGTGAAAGCCAAATTATTCAGACAGCGACCGATTCCTTTCAAATTGTTAATTTTTTCATTGAGTTCAAGTGCCTTTTGAAAATATTGCAAAGAGGCATCAAAATCGCCCGTTTCATTGTAAATAGCTGCAATATTGGTATGAATTTCGGCAAGAAAGGCAAAATTATTGATTTTTTCGGCTAAAACAAGGGCTTTTTTGCTGATTTCAAAAGCTTTTTCGGGATAACTTTTTCGGTAATACAACCACCCTGTTCTGATTTTTGCCTTAATTTCGCCTTCCGCATAGGCGCAAGCGACTGCGATACTGTCTGCTGTTTTTGAGGCATCAAGGGCGATATCGGCATTGGTTTCTTGCATTTTTGCCGCAAATTCGTTCAAATGATTTACTTTTGCGGTATCGGAAACGGCAGAAACAACTCTCAAAACGCTGTCAAGCATGGTTTTTTGGGCGAAAACCATCGGCGAAGTGCAAAATAAGCCAATCAATAAAAAAAAATATTTCGCCTGCCGCATGCTTGTTGGTAAAAAATTTTGAGAAAAATAATGATTTTTTTTTTTCAATTTTCATGCAATTTAAAAAAAAATCTTAACTGTTTTATTTTTATCTCGCAATTTTTACTTAAAACTATACGTATGAAAAAAATATTTCTTCTTGCTTTCGCTTTGTTTTGTACAAGCGAAAGTCTTTTTGCACAAATTTATTCAGAAAAACAGCTATTTTTGATTTGGGAAAATTATCTCAATGCGGACAGCCTTACGACAAAAATTCTTACTTCTGAAGATTTTAAAATTTTTGCTTTTTTTATGACAGGCGTAAACTCGGCAAAACAAAAAACAAATGCTTGTCGTTTGGATTTTGGGAGCGTAC
>JBPOJO010000484.1:0-1630 GCA_052033485.1 Bacteroidota bacterium
GTGCGGAAGACGGAACCACCCCAATAAATAAAATGTCAATGCCAAAGCTGTCGCAATCCAAATTGTCAAATAAACATCGCGGTCTAAAATTCCCCAATGTTGCACTTGGTCTGCTACGCTCAAAAATTTGAACGCCAAAGCTAATTCGATAAAGCCCAAAACTACTTTTACGGTATTGAGCCAAGAGCCGGAACTCGGTAATTTGCTCAACCAAGAGGGAAAAATCGCAAACATCATAAAAGGTAAGGCAAAGGCGGAAGAAAAAGCAAACATTCCGAAAGCAGGACGCAGGAAATTGCCCTGTGCCGATTCAATCAAAATCGTGCCTGCTATCGGTCCCGTGCAAGAAAATGACACGACAACAAGGGTTAAAGCCATAAAAAAAACACCTGCATAACCGCCCTTGTCCGCCTTGCGGTCAATCGAATTGACAAAATTGTTGGGCAAAACAATCTCAAACGCACCGAAAAAGCTTATCGCAAATATGACAAAAACAAGGAAAAAAACCACATTTACCGCCCAATTTGTAGCTATAAATTGGGCGGATCCACCCCCGAAAAAGTAGGACAAAAAAACGCCGATAAGCGTATATATCGCAATGATGGAAAATCCGTAAAAAACAGCTTGAAAAACCGCTTGTGCGCGAGAACCCGAACGTGAGCTGAAAAATGAAACCGTCATCGGAATCATCGGAAAAACACAAGGCGTGAGCAAAGCCGCCAAACCGCTTAAAAACGCGACCAACATGAATCCGAGAAGCGACAAATTTTCGTCTCCGACAAGTTTGCCGAGCAGCTTTTTTTCACGATTTTTTTCAGCAAGCGAATCTTGTTTTTCAGTCAAAACTTCTTCGCTTTTAATTGCCTGACTGTCAATACTTACTGTATTATTTTGGCTAAGGGAATCGCTCGTTGCGGGATTTTCCGTCGGTGTTTCATTTTTTGCCGGTATTTCCGTTGCTTTTTCGCCTGAGGCAAGTGCGGAAAATTCAAAAGTAAAGTCTTCTTCAATCGGCACGCATCTGCCGTCTTCTTCCGTACAAGCTTGGCAGGAAACGGAGACATTAATTTTTACTTTCGGTTTTAATATTTTTATTTTTTGCTTGAATTCGGCATTTTTTGTAAAATAGGTATATTCACCGCCCCACATCTCATCGTATTTTTTTTTCGGATTAACGGGCGTAATCTTGCCGATAAGTTCGTAAGTATCATTTTTATTGAAAGGAAAAGTCGTAACAAGCGGTCCGAGTTCGGGGCTGAAATCGGAGGAATACAAATACCAACCTTTTTCAATTTCTGCCGAAAAAGTCAATTCGACTGCGTCGCCGACTTTCGTTTTTTGGTTTGCCGTATGTTGAGATTTCCACTTAACGGGCGTTACAATCTGCGCTTCGAGGGTGAAAGAAATGAGCGCGGCAAGACACAAAGCTGCAAAAAACAGTAAATTTGACGATTTGGCATTAAAAATATTCATGCGGGCGTGGATTTTTTTGTGCGAAATGAAAAAAGTTGAGCTATTTGAAAGGCTCTTTTTATTTTCGATGCAAAGTAAATCATTTCAATTTAAAAATAAAAGGGATTAAGAAAATTTAGCCCAAGTTAAAAAAAATCCTATTTTTCACTGTTTTACG
>JBPOJO010000554.1:0-2626 GCA_052033485.1 Bacteroidota bacterium
AAAAAACTCACACAGGCATCGCCTGAATGTGCATCTGCTCAAGGGTAGAAATGAGTTCGGCAGAGGCATTGATTTTGTATTTTTCCGAAAAAACATCAAATTCTATCTTCTCCTCCGCATCAAATAAGTTGATTTTTAGGCGTTGATTGCCCTTGTTTCGCTCAAATAAATCCTGCAAATCGGCTATCAACTCCCGCGTCAAATTCCGAATGTCCATCTTTAAACGCAATTCCGAAAATTGCTTGATTTGCATCTCTGCCAATAATTGCATCGTTTTCGGTCTATACTCCCAAGTGCCTTTTTCATTGTATCGCTCTTCCATTTTTCCCTTCACAAAAACAAATTGACCCGCCGTCAATAAATGTTTGTGTTTGAGATATTCTTCCCCGAAAAGTGCCATTTTGTACGAACCCGAATAATCCTCCAAACTGAACATCGCAAAGGGTTTTCCGTTTTTTGTCGTCCTGTGCGTAACGTCCGCAAGCATGCCCGCAACCGCAACCTCGCGCCCCTGATAACGCGATTCCCCCATACTCACACAATCCGCATTGCAATGCGATTTGATTTCCAATTTGTAGCGGTCGAGCGGATGCCCCGAAAGAAAAAAACCGATAACCTCTTTTTCCTTGTTCAACTTTTCCATGTCCGACCACTTGTCGCACTCCGCCAATTTCGGTAAAGCCAATTCCTCTTTTTTGTCACTCCCGCCGCCCCACAATGAACTGCCCGTCGAGGAGGCTAATTTTTTCTTATTTTCACGATATTTAATGATTTTTTCAATATTCGGAACGCCGTCTTGCGGCGAAGTGTGAAAATATTGCGCCCGATGTATGTTTTCATCAAAATCCAACGCACCGCTGTATGCCAAACATTCAATTGCTTTTTTGCTCACCGCATCAACTCGTTCCGCCAATTCAAAAGCATTTTTGAAATATCCCTTTTCGCGCTCCGTCATTATCGCATTCACGGCAGCCTCTCCGAAACCTTTGATTGCCCCAAGTCCGAAACGAATTTGCCCTTTTTTATTTACCCCAAAAACCGTTTCGCTTTCATTCAAATCAGGTCCCAAAACAGGCACACCCAAGTAACGACATTCTTCAATAAAATAAGTAATTTTTTCAATACTTGACATATTATGCGTCAAAACCGAAGCCATGTACTCGGCAGGATAGTGCGCTTTGAAATATGCAGTGTGAAACGCTACAACAGAATAGGCTGCGGAGTGAGAACGGTTAAAACCATAAGAGGCAAATTTTTCCATAATATCAAAAATTTCGCCCGCCTTTTCCGCCGGAATATTGTGATGCGTTTTCGCGCCTTCCACAAAAATTCCGCGTTGTTTTTCCATTTCTGCCTTATTTTTCTTACCCATCGCCCGCCTGAGCAAGTCCGCGCCCCCAAGCGTATAGCCGCCCAAACGCTGCGCAGCTTGCATAATTTGTTCTTGATAAATAAAAATACCGAAAGTCGGCTCCAAAATGGGTTTGAGCAAATCGTGCGGATATTCCACCTGTTCGCGCCCTTGTTTTCGGTCAATATAAAGCGGAATGTAGTCCATCGGACCGGGTCGATACAAGGCGTTCATCGCAATTAAATCTTCAATATTGGTCGGTTTGAGCTGTTTTAGGTATTTACGCATACCGTCGGACTCAAATTGAAAAGTGCCTACGGTGTCGCCTTTTTGGTATAGCTCATACGTTTTTAAATCGTCTAAGGGAATATCATCGGTATTAATAAAAACGCCGTGATTTCTGTCAATCATTTTAACGGCATCTCTGATAATGGTGAGGGTTTTTAAGCCCAAAAAGTCCATTTTCAACATTCCCGCGTCTTCAATGTATTTTCCGTCAAATTGAGTAACCCACAAATCGGAATCTTTTGAGGTGCAAACGGGGATATAATCGGTGATGTCGGCAGGGGCAATTATCACGCCTGCTGCGTGGATTCCTGTGTTTCGCACGGAGCCTTCCAAAATTTGGGCTTCTTTCAAAATAGCGGCTTTAATGTCGTTTCCGAGCCGAAGTTGGTTCAATTCGGGCACTTCGTCAAAGGCTTGTTGCAAGGTCGTACCTGCTTTTTCGGGGACAAGTTTGGCGATGCTGTTGGATTCATCAATGGGCAAATCCATGACTCGCGCCACGTCTTTGATGGACATTTTGGCAGCCATTGTGCCGTAAGTAATGATTTGCGCAACTTGATTTTGACCGTATTTATCCACCACATAATCAATGACTCGCTGCCGTCCTTCGTCGTCAAAATCCACGTCAATATCGGGCATGGAAACACGTTCAGGATTGAGAAAACGTTCAAAAAGCAAATTATAGCGAATTGGGTCAATATTCGTAATGCCCGTGCAATAAGCGACGACGGAGCCGGCAGCCGAACCGCGACCGGGACCGACGGCAACGCCCAAATTTCGGGCGGAATTAATAAAATCTTGTACAATCAAAAAATAGCCGGGGAATCCCATTTTTTGAATGGTTTGAAGTTCCAAGTTGATACGCGCCTCAATATCGGCGGTGATGCTGCCGTATTTTTTTTGCGCGCCGAGAAAGGCGAGGTGTCGCAAAAAATCATCTTGGGATTGAAATTCTTTGGGCAAAGGAAAAGCAGGGAGCAAAATGTC
>JBPOJO010000775.1:0-2999 GCA_052033485.1 Bacteroidota bacterium
AACATTTTGCCGATGTCGGGCAGCCTATTAAAAGGTGGGGCGAAAGTCTTATCGGGCGTTTGGAGCGAAAACAAAATACACTCGGAACGGAACCCGGCACCTCTTGGGTTTTGCCCGTTTTGTACAACTTGGAAGAAACTTTTTCCCTCATTCACACCGCTGCATATTTTAAAGTGCCTTTTTTAAGCGAAAAAATTTTTAAAGACTATCTCGGCGACATTCAACTTTACGGCGAATACAGCGCGATTCGAGGAGAAGCCGTGAAAAGATTCCATGATTTATTTGAAAAAATTGAAAAACATCACAAAAAAATTCACGGCTTGAACGATGATTATTTTCAAATGCCCACCAAAAAAATCATTCGACCGCGCTATACGATTATGGCACATTCCTTGGGGACGTTGATGGCGTTGGAGGGTTTGATTTATGCGCATTTCAAATATCACAGCGAATCTGTTTCCGTGATGGCTAATTTGCCGTTTGACGGCTATACACACCCGCAAAACCATCAGGGAGAGGCTTTGGGCAAAAATTGGATTGATAATGTGGATAATTTTGTAACGCTCGGAACGCCGATTGACAAATTTTTAATTCTTTGGTGGAACAATTATCAATATTTGGATTTTGATGATTCGCTTGTTTTTCGCAAAAATAAAATTCGACATTTCAATTACAGCGACGAGCAAGACCCCGTAGCGCACGGTTTGGAAAAAATTTCGACAAAACCGGCTTACGAAAATATTTTCAGCTTAAAAGAAGATATTATTTTCAGCCGTTATGTCGTTCCGGGCACCGCACACGTCGAATATTGGAACGATTACGAACTTTTTGAGCGAATTTTAGCCCTTACGATTGATGCCAAACCCTTCGACGAAAACGCGCCTGTACCCGACGCGCCGAATAAGCAACTCTTAACCGCTACTTCGCCCCAAACATACGGGAAGGTGCTTTTTTATACCTACCTTTTCCTGCCCTTGGTCAATTCTCTGCTGCTCACAATGCTTTTCAGTATAGCTTTTTATATCGAAAATTTAGTTTTGAAAGCTGCCGCAACAACGGCTTTTGTTACCTACGCTTATGTTGCGGCACGCATTACAAAAATGATGATTTGGTGGCGGCAAATTTTGCGCACCAAAAAGGAGAACCGACACGAAGAACAACAGCAAAAATATACGGCAGCTTTCGTCAATGTCTTGCGAACGATTGTTTTTGTGCATATTGCCGGCGCGTTGCTTTATCTTCCTTTTGAAATTTTTTATGCTTTTCGTATAGACCAAACCGAAATTCCGATTGATAATTTTTTATTGGTCAATGCGGTTTCTTTGCTCATAACGTGGATAATTCACAATAAATTTACAAGTTTGCGCGTCGTAAAAATTGCCGACAAATCTGCTTTATGGACGCTTTTTGCCTCCTGCGCGGTTGTTTTGCTCGCGGGCGCGATGGCATTTTTTGAAATAATTCCGCTTTTCGGTTTAATGAACAAACCTTATGTTTTCGTCAGCGCGTATTGGCAAATAGCCCTTTCCGTGTGGTTTCACACGGTTTTTTCTTATTATGCCGCTACGGGCGTTTTGCAAGAAAATTAATTTTAAAGCATTTTATTTGAAATTTGCCGAAATAGATTCATTTTTGTTCTAAAATTAATCAAGTCATGCTAAAATCTGCTTGGGAATGTCCTTCAAATATTGCTTTGGTGAAATATTGGGGAAAATATGACGTTCAAAAACCGCGCAATCCCTCTTTAAGTTTTACCCTTTCCGAGTCGAAAACCGAAACAAGTATCACGCTTTCGGAAGGAAAGTCAGACGCACTTTTGTCGACCGAACTTTTGCTTGAAGGGAAATCAAATGAAAAATTTAAAGCAAAAATTGACGAATTTTTGAAACAATATTGGTCAAATTTTTCATATTTGAAGGGAAAACATCTCTTGATTGAAACCCGTAATTCTTTTCCGCACTCGGCGGGAATAGCGTCCTCGGCATCGGGAATGGGGGCTTTAATTTGCTGCTTGGCTGATTTGGAGCAAAAAATAACGGGTGAAATTTTACCCGAAAACGAATTTTGGCGCAAAGTTTCTTTTTTTTCACGTTTGGCTTCGGGCAGTGCTTGCCGCTCGGTTTTTCCGTATTGTGCGGCGTGGGGACGCGACGAAATGCTGCCGGATTCGAGCGAAGAATATGCAGTCAGTTTGCCGTTTTCGCCAATTTTTAAACAATATCGCGACTGCATTTTGATAGTTTCGGCGGCAGAAAAATCCGTTTCAAGCCGTGCGGGACATGCCTTAATGAATAACAATCCTTTTGCGGAACTGCGATACGATTTAGCGCGAAAAAACTTTCATGCTTTGTATGCGGCAATGCAAAATGAGGACTTAAAAACTTTTGTGAAAATAGTTGAAAATGAGGCACTTATGCTGCATTCGCTCATGATGTTATCCGAGCCGTCATTTATTTTAATGCAGCCCGCAACATTGTCATTGATTGAAAAAATTAGGGATTTTCGCGCGGAAACAGGCTTGCCGGTTTGTTTTACCTTAGATGCGGGTCCGAATATACACCTGCTGTATCCGCAGGAGTGTGAAAAAGAAGTTCGTGAGCGCGTTGAAAATGATTTTGTACGGCATTGTGAGGGCGGAAAAGTTATTTTTGACCGCGTAGGCGAGGGCGCGAAAAAATTGTAAATAAAAAATTTTCGGCATTTTTACCGTGTTGAAAAGTGATTTGAAGAATTAAAAAAATGGAAGATTTTAATAAATTTATTTTTCCGCCGACAGAAACTGCCGATGACGACGGCGTTCTTGCATGGGGCGGCGATGTTCAGCCCGAACGACTGAAAGTCGCGTATCGCATGGGAATTTTTCCGTGGTACAGCGGGCGAGTTCCCGTTTGGGTCGCGCCGAATCCGCGTTTTGTCTTGTTTCCGGACGAATTGAAAATTGCAAAAAGTTTGCGCCCGATTGTGAATCGGCAAAAATTTGAAGTCAAATTCAACCAAAA
>JBPOJO010000464.1:0-23801 GCA_052033485.1 Bacteroidota bacterium
TTTTGCAAAATTACACCGCGTGAAGAAAAATCCTCTAAACCGTCTTGATAAGTGTATTTTTGAGCGGAAAGACTTGCGACCATTGCGCCGAGCGACGCGCCTAATGCACCTACATACGCGGAAACGGAGCCGCCGCCGGGTGCGGGTGCTTCCGATGCCGTTTCGTCCGCAAATTTTTTCAGGCTCATGCTGACCAAGTTTTCGGACGAAGCCTCAGCAATGACGTACTCTAAAATCCTCTCTTTCGGTTCAAACGGTTTCAAATCGTCTAAACCCATTGATTTTACGGCAATAAAAAGCAATTCTTCCGTGCTTGCGCCTTCCGAACGATTTTGTTGACGGAGAAAATATTTTCCGGCATCGGTCAAGACGCGCAAAGGCACTAAACCGACGATTTCCGTGCCCGTAACACGCATACCGCGCCTGTCCGCGCTTTTTCTGACTTCTTCAAAAGCGAAGTGCAAGGGAGTTGCGGTAATGTCGGTAATGTTCATCGAAACTTGTGCAAGTCCGTATTCGTCTATAAACCAACCGATTGCTTTTGTGCCGCGGCAGGTGCCGGGCTGACGCAAAGGTTCGCCGTTTTCGTCCGTTAAAGTTTTGTCGTTTGCATCTTTCAGCACTCGTCCCTGTTCGCGAACATCAAATGCAACCGAATTTGCGCGTTTGACGGATTTTGTGTTGAGGTTAAAATTGACGGCAACCAAAAAATCACGCGCTCCTACGGCAGTTGCGCCGTTTTTCGGGCGAAATGCGGCAGGTCCGAAATCAGGTTTATTTTCCGGCTTTTTCAATTTTTCGGGCAAAGCCTCGTACTCGCCTGCGCGAACGTGCGCAAGATTTTTTCTATCGGGCGTAAATGCCGCTGATTCGTAGCAATAAACAGGATAATCTAATTCTTTCCCGACTCTTTCGGCTAAAGCTCGCGCATATTTTGCCGTTTCTTCCATGCCAATATTTTTGACAGGAACAAGCGGGCAAACGTCAGTTGCGCCGAAACGAGGGTGCGCCCCCTTGTGTTTGGACATATCAATCACTTCCGAAGCTTTTTTCATCGCCCGAAAAGCAGCTTCACAAACCGATTCCGGCTCGCCGGCAAAAGTTACGACAGTGCGATTGGTCGCAAATCCGGGGTCGACATCGAGCAATTTAACGCCCTCAACAGTTTCGATAACGTCTGTTATTTGTTTAATAATGCTCATGTCGCGTCCCTCCGAAAAATTGGGAACACATTCAATCAGTTGTTTCATAATAAATTATGAGGCTTTTTTTGTTGTAGATAAAAATAAAATCAAGCGGATTTATCGTTATCACTTACAGACGCTAAGAGGCTTTGAGAACCTTAGAGTGAGTAAGTGATAGATAAAATGTATCTTAAAAATCATTCCCTCGCAGATTCTTGACCGTTCCTTTGTGCCCTTTTTCTTCCAAAGTTTTCTTCATTTGTTCGGCTTTTTCTTTGCCCCAATAATTTCCGTACAAAATTTTAAATTTTAAATCACGGTCATATTGGTCAATTCGCACAAATGCTTCGGGAAAACCTTCTTTTTTCAAATCGTCGCAATAGTCGAGCGCACCTTCGAGTTCTTCGTATTCACCGAGATAAACAATGAAGTTTCGCTTGTCCACGCGATGCCCTTTTGTGTCATAAAGAAAATCATTTTTAGGGTCAAACGGCTTGTAGGGCGGGTAATAAGTCGAATTTTTCAAACTTGTGCCGGCAGAATCGGCAAGCGTTACGAACCAATCATGTTTTACGACACGAAATTTTTCAATGTATTCGTCGAGGGGACGGATATACAAATAATAAGGATTTCCGAGTTCTTTTCTCTCCATACGATTAACTTCGCCTTTTTCAAAACTAAATGCCATCACGAGGACGTTGGCATTTTTGTCATCTTTTTCAGATTCGAGATAACTTTCGGGAGCTTTCGGAACGGCATACAAAAAGTCAATTTTTCCGTCGTTGTTGTAATCGCCGAAAGAAGTCGTTTTTCCGAAAATACTTGTGAAAGAATACGGCATGATGTTTTTCGGGTCGGTAACATCAAAAACATTAAAGCAGTTGAAGCGACAGCCTGCCGTAACGCAGTCTTCCCGAAGGGCAAAAAGACAGAGATATTTTCGTGAAAGATATTCGAACTCGTAAATATCCAAAAATTGCGACAAATATTTTACAATCGAACGCTCTGCACCGCAATAAAAATTGAAATGTTTTTTATTGAGAAACATTCCTGTCGGATTCGGGTTCAGAATCGGGTGATATTCGTCGCCGTAGACGGTATAAATGACCAATTCGACACTGCTTCCGCTGTAAATCGTATAGCTTGTGTCTTTCGATTCTTTGAAATTAGTCGCGTTAGGGCGAGCCGTAATATTCACTTTTTCTTGCAGCAAATCCTCAAAAGTGTAGTTTTTTTGGGCAAACGCAGCAGGAAAAAGCAAGACGCTCAGCAACAAAAGAAATATTGTAAGTTTCATAGTCATGCTTTTAGTTTTATTGTTGCAAATTTCGTTCAAAACTCTTTTCGGAGGTTCATTAATTTACCTTTTAAACCTTCGGCTTCAGCTTTTTTCATGTACGCTTCGGCTTTTTCCTTGCTTTGATAATTTCCGAGCAAGACCTTGAAAACAAGTTCGCGGTTATATTGGTCAATCATAATGAAGACATCGTCGAGTTTTTTCTCACTTCCGAGCTGTTCGGCATAGTCTAACGCAGCGTCAAGTTCGCCGTAATCTTCTACCCAAACTACCCATTGATTTTTTTCAACTCTGTATCCTTTTGCATCGTAGAGGAAGTCATTTTTAGGGTCAAAAGAAACGTAAGGCGGGAAATAAGTTACTTTTTCAATGGCTTTACCTGTTTTGTCTTTCAAAGGAATAAACCAATCAGATTGAAAAACGGTAAAAGCGGAAACTTCTTCGTCTTTGCCTTTTGCCCATATATAATAAGCTGAGCCTTCTTTTTTGAGCTGTTTCATTTTGCCTTCTTCAAGCGAATAGGCGGTAAAAATTAAAAAATCTTCTTTTGTTGCCTCGTCCTCGGGAGCGATTTTTTCGGGAACTTTGGGCGCGGCGCGGATAAAATCAATGATTCCGTCGTTGTTAAAATCACCGAAACTTGAATTGTCGCCGAAAAGGGAGGAGAAAGAGTATTGAAAAATCTTTTTCGGGTCAGTGATGTCGTAAAGGTTAAAACAACGATAGCGGCAACCCTTCAAAACGCAATCTTCGCGGAAGTTAAAAAAAGCGAGATACTTCCGATTGAGGTATGCAAATTCATAAATTTCAAGAAAGTTGCTCACGTTTGTCCGGTCAGCCATTTCAATGCCGCAATAAAACAAAAATTCTTTTCCGCCGATGACTACGCCCGTCGGGTTCGGGTTTAAGATGTGATGATATTGGTCGCCGTTAAGGAAGAAGATATGAAATTTCACACTCCCGCCGGCATACTCGGTGATAGTGCTGTCGCCCCTTTCGGCAAAACCGGAAGGTTGAAAAAGTTTCGTTACCGTAATTTTTTCTTGCAGCAAATCAGCTACCTTATACTCCGTTTGTGCTTGCAAATTCAAACCTAACAATGTTAACAGAGCGAAAATCAGAATAAATATAGTTCTCATTTTGAAAGAAGATTTTTTAAATTTTGAATTTATGGCAAATATATAAAAAATTTCTTTTTTTTCTCTTTACGAGTAAAAAATGCGAAAAGTTTTTTGGCGGAGAAAGTTTTACGGCACATTTTGGAAAACAATGACTAAGAACGAAGTTCCTGCCGTCGTTTGTATCTTCACAATCGACAAAAAACTGCCGCGTCATGAGGTCGTTTGTGAAGACACAAACAAGGGCGAAAATTGACTTTTCGGACAGCTTCCTGTGTAGTATCGGCTCTTTTTGAAAATAAAAGCGGTGCGGATTTGGGTAATTTTTTTTTTATATTTTAAACTTTTCATATCTTGTTGCATCAAAATAAAAAAAAGGCGTGAATAAAAGCGAAGAATTGATAAAAAACTTTTCGGCAGGTATTTTACCGGCATACTCTCAAATATTTTTTTCTCAAAATCGCATTTTGGGGATATTGCTGTTGGTCGTCAGCTTTTTTGACTTTTTCGGCGGCTTATTCGGCTTACTGTCAGTTCTTTGTACGATGATTTTTGCCGAGTTGTTTCATTTGAAACAACGCTCAATAGCAGACGGAACTTACGGCTATAACGCCCTCTTGGTCGGAATCGGCATCGGAGTCAGCTTTTCGCCTTCTTTGGCAACATTTTTTCTGACTGTTTTGGCGAGCATGCTGACGCTTTTAACAGTCAAATTTACCGCATATTATTTGGGCAGCCGACATTTGCCGATGCTCAGTTTGCCTTTTTTACTTGTGATGTGGGTTGTGTTGGCAGGCACGCCGAATTTTGCGGTTTTAAAAGTTGCGCATCGCGAAAGTTTGCATTTCAGCCCCGAAATGATGCTTTTTTTGCAAAAAACAGATATGTATTTGCAATATTTGCCTTATGAAAATTTTTTTCATTTGTATTTCCGCTCGCTCGGAGCTGTTTTTTTTCAATACAATGATTTGGCGGGAATAATTATAGCTGTGGGTATTTTGCTGCATTCTCGTATTCAATTTCTGCTATCTGTTTTCGGTTTTTCGGTCGGGTATTTTTTCTACACCTATTTTGAGGGCGATTTTTCACAGTTGATTTATTCTTATATCGGATTTAATTTTATTTTAACTTCCGTTGCTTTGGGCGGTTTTTTCCTGATTCCTACCGTTCGCGTTTTCGCGCTTTTGTTGTTTTTGACTCCTATTATCGGGCTTTTGGTGAGTGCATTTCACGGCATTATTTTTGTCAAAATGGGGTTGCCTTTGTATTCCCTGCCTTTTAATGTCGTCATGCTATTTGCGCTTGCGTTTTTGCGAATGCGCGAAAAAGCGACGAGTTTGTTGTTGACGAATTGGCTTTGCTTTTCGCCCGAAAAAAATCTGTATGAACATTTATTGACTCAAAAAATTTCAAAAAAACAATATTTTATACCGATTTCTGCCCCCGTAAAAGGTGAATGGCGTATTTCACAGGCATTTGACGGGAGTGTTACGCACAAGGGGGAATGGCGATTTGCGTGGGATTTTGTCAAAACCGACGAGCAGCACCGCACTTCAAAAAATCAGCCGAAAAAGCCGAATGACTTTTTTTGCTACGACGGTGAAATTTTCGCGCCGGCAAGCGGGTATGTAACCGATGTGAAAGAAGGAATCGAAGACAACCCGCTCGGAAAAATTAACGCCGAAGAAAATTGGGGAAATGCGCTTGTTATCAAACACGCAGAGGGTTTGTATTCTTGCATTGCGCATTTCAAAAAGGGCAGTTTGACCGCCAAAATAGGCGATTACGTGTATGCGGGGCAATTTTTAGGCGTTTGCGGAAATTCAGGTTATTCGTATGAACCGCACGTACATTTTCAGTTGCAGGCGTTGAATTATATCGGCGCGCCGACAATCGAATATCCGCTTTTTATGTATCGAGAAACAAATCAAGCGCAAATTTTCGCCGCTGAATACGGCTTTCCGCAATTAAATTCATTTATCGAAACGGCTTTTCCTTACCCTGATTTTGCGGCGGCATTTTCGTTTTTCGCCGGCTCGGTTTTTCGTTGGACAAAAGAAAAAGGCGGCAAAACGGAGGAATTGACGTGGTTTGTCGGGGGAGATGCTTTCAACGGTTGGTATCTTTGGTGCCAAAATAGCAGTTCTTTTGCTTACTTTCATCACGACGGGTTTTTCGTTCGCTTTACCAAATTTTTCGGCGACAAAAAAAGTGAATTGTTTGACTTTTTTTTACTTTCGCAAAAAATATTGCTTCGTTTTGCCGAAAACGTAACTTGTCGCGAGTCGGTTAATTTTTATGATTACGTGCCTTTCTATTGGCTTTATTTACAAGATTTTACAGCTTTTTTTTGGCAATTTTTATCGGCAGAATTTGTTTTGCGACAAAGGGAAATGAATGAAAATGAGCGTTTTTTTTCTTTTGAAACAAAATTTTCCGTCCGCGCTTTCGGCAATGAAATTTCACAAAAAGAGGCTTTTTTTGACATAAAGGAGGGCTTTATTGACGGCTTTATTTTATCTGAACAAGGAAAAACAATGTATTCTCTCAAACGAAAAATTAAATGATGAAAAAAATTCTTTTTTGGGCAATTTTTGCTTTTGTATTGATTTTTGAAATAAAAGCACAAGAAATTCCCGATTTCAAAACGGCAGACAGCACAATCAATGCGTATTTTGCACAAAATGATTGGAAAAACTTAGCACTTTTCGGTGAAAAAAGCATTTCGGAAGGGCTTTCTTACTACAAAATTAACTATCTCACGGGGCTTGCTTTTTTTCAAATGAATGAAAATTTTAAAGCCGAAAAATATTTAAAAACCGCTTTAAGGCTCAATTCCGCTTCCGAAGAGGCTAAAAAACTATTGCATTTTGCCTATTTACGCAACGGCGAAAATTTTCTTGCGGGCGAGGTCATGCCTGCGGAAAAAAAATGGAACAATTTATCTCTTTCGCTTCGTTTGGGACAAAAAATGTCTGATAATGCCGAATTTGATGCCGTCAATTTCGCGCTCATGGGTTTTTCCGGTACATACAAAAATAGATTCTCCCTTTACACTGAATACGGTTTCATTTATCAGGCAAAAACCGTTTGGGGCTCTCTTTCGCAAAATCAAATTTTGCTCAATCCTTCGTTTTTTTTGGGGCGTTTCGGGACACTCTCGGCTTATGCGCAAGCGGCGGCTTTTTCGGGAAAAATCGCCTATTCTTACACTTCAAAGTACGAAAATACGCGTCAGGGCATTGGTTTGGGCGGAGTTCCGGTAACGTATGATACGCTTGTCAATTATCGAAATATTTTGTCGGGCGACTTAACTCAGAATATTTTTTCCTTTGATGTCCAATATCTTTATCGGCACGAGCGCGTCAAATTCGGCGCAAATGCGGCAATCTTGTATGAAATTTTGGAAAGAGATGCGTCGGAAAGTTCTTCGGGTTCGGGTTATGCGCGTGTGCTCGGGCGCGACGGACGAATTTTGCGCGATGATTTTTTGGCACCGCAAATCAAAACCGATGATGATTTTAAGGCGAAGGAAACGCATTTTCAATTCGGCTTGGGCATTTATTATACCCCTCCGATTTTGCGCGACGCGCTTTATATCGGCGCGCGCGGCATGATTTTCAGCGATGCCAAATATTTTTCATTCATCCCGACTCCTTTTGTGAGTTTTCGCGCAAGCCCAAAATGGTATGTGATAGGGGATTATATGCAAAAAGGAAACCACCCTTTGGCACTCGACGGCGCGTTGATGAACAATTACAGCACGGTCGAATCGCGTTTTTCGCTGACCAATCGCCTTTCGCTCAACAACAAGCTAAGTGTTTCATTGACAACTCAATACGAAAAACAAACCGACTTCTTTTCTAAAATTCGTTATTCTGTTTTTTCAATTTTTTTAGGCTTAAAATTCAAATTATGAAAAAGACCCTTTTGGCAATTTTCTTTTTGGCGACTTCGGTTGCTCACGGTTTTGCGCAAGAAAACGACAAAATTACGCAGGCGTTTTTGTCAAGTTATTCTTTCGAAAATTCTAAATTATACGGCAAAGCTATCGAAGCTCTGAACGCAGTCTATTCTGCTGATAACTACGAGATTAACTTTCGGCTTGGGTGGCTTTTTTACATCAACGGCGATTATGTGAAAGCACAATCTTACTACAAAAAAGCCATTCAGCTTGAACCCGCGTCGGTTGAGGCAAAATTAGGGTATGTGATGCCTACGGCCGCGCTCGAAAATTGGGACGATGTTTTGAATACGTACAAGGAAGTTTTGAAAATTGACCCGAATAACAGCCTGATAAACTACCGTGCAGCGAGTATTTTGTATTTGCGCAAAGATTTTAATGCCGCTTTACCGTATTTACAAAAATTGATTTCACTTTACCCTTTTGATTATGATGCGAATGTTTTGCTTGCCAAAACCTACGTCGGATTAGGCAAAATTACCGAAGCGAAGAAACATTTTCAGAAAGCCTTAAATTACAGCCCGCAATCGCAGGAAGTCATTAATGCAATGAAAAATTTGTAAATATTCGTGTAAGATGTTGAAAGTCAATTACATAACACGCTAACATTTCAAAAACGCTTAGCGTAGGGTGTGCAAAAAAAATCCCCACTTTTTGTTTTCCAAACCAAAAATGCGGGGATTACGTCTGAATAGGGCTTATTCAAAAAAAAAGTTTAAACCTATAAGGTTTTAAAAACCTTATAGGTTTGAGGTGCATTACTTATTTTCTCTTTTTCCAAAAATTATTTCGAATTTATGGAACAAATTAAAATTTTAATTTGTTTTTTTTAAACAATGTTTGCAAAATTTACCGAAAGGGTACAAAAATTGCTTTGACAAGACTTGTAATAAAAACCGTAAACTGTCTGCATCTTCTTTTTGGACGATATTTTTTCACAAAAACTACGGATATGAAAAAAAGTTACCTCTTTTTGTTGCTTTTTTTGTTTCATAAATTTGCTTTTTCACAAGATTCCGTTCA
Organism: Bacteroidota bacterium; assembly: GCA_052033485.1. Classification (GTDB taxonomy): domain Bacteria; phylum Bacteroidota; class Bacteroidia; order Cytophagales; family Bernardetiaceae; genus JBPOJO01. Next base: position 8,587 of record JBPOJO010000464.1, read on the forward strand.
GGTTTATCGTTCCGATGTCAATGAATTGCTCTCCCTGCCTCGCGTAGAATCTCTCGCCGATGTGCTCAACGTCGAAGTGGTTACGGCTTCCAATACAAGCGAAAAATTGGCGGACGCACCCGCGCACATCATCGTCCTCACACGCGAGCAGTTGCTCAAACGCGGCTATCAAACGCTTTTAGATTTTATGCAGGATTTGCCCGGTGTGGACATGAGCATACCCTACGGCGACACCTATTTTAAAGCCTATTTCAGGGGCTATCGCAACACGACCGGCGATGCGTATCTCTTTATGATAGACGGGATTATCTTTAATGACCTTTATTTTAATCAAACGCGCACTGTGCAGGTGATGCCCTTGTCCTTTGTCGAACAAATTGAAGTTGTCTACGGACCTGCGTCCTCGGTTTACGGACCGAACGCCACGATGGGCGTTATTAACGTCATTACCAAAAAAGGACAAAATTTTTCGCATGCCAACAGCCTGTCCGGATTTATTTCCATGACCGGAAACGGCTACGGTTTGGCAGATTTGAATTATATTTATCGCAAAAATCGCTTCGGAGTCAGCGTTACCGGCAAATTTCAAAGCGGAAATTTGAACCAAAAAATTAATCCCGACGATTTTTATTGGACGCAAAATAAATGGTATGAAGACAGAAAATTGTGGGGCGACTTTATTAATAATAAAGAAATTGCCGGCAAATTTTCTTCTCCCGAAAGCAGTAAAGCCTTAGATATCAGGCTTTTTACGGACAAATTGGAAATCGGTGCGCAGTATTATCAAGGCAAAACGGGCTATGGCTTAACTTATCCTGCCGATAAAATTCCCTCGCAAAGCGTTTGGGATTTGCCCGAAAAAAGCATTTTTGCCCGTTATCAAACGGCTGTCGGAAAAAAAATAACCTCCAAAACTTTTTTGCGCTACCGCACAAGCGAAGTGGCAAACGGCTCAACCGACTTGGAGGGATATAATGTTAAAAACAGCAAAACAGACACACTTTCTTACGGCAATGCGGACTTATTGCCGGGCGAAAGTATGCGCGTACTTGCTTACTCCTTATGGCAAACTTTTAATGAAAGTGTATCGCTTTATCAAGATTTTGACATCAATCTCGGTGAAAAATTGTCTTTTCGGGCAGGTTTTAAATATGAAGATAAAAATTTGCAAAAAGCGTATGACATTATGACCGGCGAGCTATATTTTCCCGATTCTTTACACAAAGCGAGCCTTGCTTTTCCCGAAAAACAACCTTTTGTCAAACGCCCTTACAATCGCATCAATTGGAAGGACGCGGGCGGTTATCTTCTGACAAAATTTAAAATGAATGAAAATAACACCCTGCATCTCGGTTTGCGCCTCGACAGAAATACCTCTTACGGCAATGCTATGACCCTGCGAGCGGGTTTTATCAAAAAAATCAATCACGCCGTTTTCAAACTTTTTTACGGCGAAGCCTTTCAAGAACCCGTTCCGCGTTTGCTTTACGGCGGTTGGAAAGGGGCGGGCAGCGACCCCTCGCTCTTGCCCGAACGTTCGCGCACTGCGGAGGCAAATTTGAATTATACCAAAGGAAAATTCAGCCAACATCTCGGCATGTATTGGGTGCAAAATTACAACACGATTGTGAATTTTGCCGGCGGCGCGCAAAACTTAGGCGAAAGGCAAGTTGCGGGACTTGAATATGAATTGAGGGCGTTTTTGCCTTGGAAAAAAACAGAAATCAGTTTTTTTGCCTCTTCAATTCTCTTGCAGGAAGAAAAAAAATTCGGCAGCAATAAAGAAGTTTTGGGCAAAGGAATCATCGGAGATTTGGCGAAATTCAAACTTTTTCTCACCCTAAATTCCGAATTGACTTCACATTTGAACGTCAATTTGCGAGCGCGTTATATTTCCGAAAAACAGACAATCGCAAGCAATCCGCTCGGTACGGTGCCCGGTTATTTTAGCTGTGATGCCTCAATTTTATACGCAAATTTTTTAGTTAAAGGCTTAAATATCAGCCTTTCAGCCTCAAATTTACTCAATACGGTTTATTTCCACCCCGGTATTCGCGATGCCGGCTCGGGCGAAAGCGGCGGAACATGGGACGGGCGAAAATGGAACGGAAGCTTGTCTTGGTACAATTCCATGATTCCGCAACCGCGCCGACAAGTGTGGCTCTCTTTGGTTTTTAACCTCTGATTTTTTAAAAAATAATTGGCATAAGGATTGAAATTATTAGTTTGTATAGCAAACATTAACGCGAAGAGCTTGTTTTGTATGAGTTTTCCGGTTTATAGGCATATTTTTGTCTGAAAATATGTCATTGATTGTTATTATTTATCGCTTTTTTGCCATTTTGATTTATTTTCATGTCAAAATGACATATAATTTTCAACACTGTTTCTGATGAGCGTAAAGGGAAAAAAAGAAAAAGATACCGTCGTTACAACATTGGTCATTCAAGAAGAGCCAAGAGGAAATCAACACGATAAAGAGGGGAAAAATGAGAGCGAAATTGAATTGCCCGATGAGTTGCCGCTTTTGCCGCTCAAAAATACCGTACTTTTCCCCGGCGTTGTCATTCCCGTGAATGTCAGCCGTGAAAAATCCGTGCGATTAGTCAAAAAAGTTTATGCCGGCAATAAAATTCTCGGAATTGTTTCGCAAAAGCAAAATATTGACGACCCGAAGCCCTCTGACTTGTACAGAACAGGGGTTGTTGCGCGCATCCTTAAAATTTTAACCATGCCGGACGATACCGTTACAGTTGTTGTTCAGGGCATGAAACGCTTTAAAGCGGAAAAAATAGTTGAAAAAAACGAACTTTTTCAAGCAAAAGTAAACTACCTCAAAGAGCAAACAATAGATGAAGAAGATGCGCAAAACATCGGCTTACATTCCGTCATCAAAGATGCCGGCTTAAAAATGTTGAGGCTCAACCCCGATATTCCGAATGAGGCGCAAATCGCGCTCGAAAATATTGATACACTTGTTTTTTTGGTGCATTTCATTGCCGCAAATATTAATATTGAGGTCGATGCCAAACAACTTTTGCTCGAAATTCCGCACATTAAAGACCGCGGAGCTAAACTTCTGCAATTAATGTATCAACAAATACAGTTGCTCGAAATCAAAAATGAAATCCACAATAAAGTTCACAACGATTTAGACAAACAACAACGCGACTATTTTCTCCGTCAACAAATGCGCGTTTTGCAAGACGAAATCAGCGACGGCGGTTCTGACCGCGAGTTGGAAGATATGCGCGCGGAAGCTCCTTTGCGCGGTTGGAAACCTGACATTTTGACGCATTTTCTCAAAGAATTAGACAAGACCGAGCGGTCAAATCCCGCCTCGCCCGATTATTCTATCGGTTTGAGTTATCTCGAACTCTTTTTTAGTCTTCCGTGGGGAAAGTTTTCAAAAGATAATCTTGACATTAAAAATGCCGAAAAAATTCTTGAAAAAGAGCATCACGGCTTGGCAAAAGTCAAAAAACGCATTTTGGAATATTTAGCCGTGATGAAACTCACCGATGGCTTGCGCGGTCCGATTTTATGCCTCTACGGTCCTCCCGGTGTAGGAAAAACCTCGCTCGGAAAGTCTGTCGCAAAGGCTCTCGGACGCAAATACGTGCGCATGTCACTCGGCGGCTTGCATGATGAAGCCGAAATTCGGGGACACCGCAAAACGTACATCGGTGCTATGCCGGGCAGAATCATACAGAATTTGAAAAAAGCCGGCACTGACAATCCTGTTTTTGTTCTCGACGAAATTGACAAAGTCGGTTCGGATTTCAGAGGCGACCCGGCTTCGGCTTTGCTTGAAGTTTTAGACCCCGAACAAAACACGACTTTTCAGGATAATTACCTCGAAGTTGAATATGATTTGTCAAAAGTGCTTTTTATTGCGACAGCCAACAGCTTGGATTCCATTCACCCTGCTTTGCGCGACCGCATGGAAATCATTGAACTCAACGGCTACGCGCCCGATGATAAAATTGAAATTGCCAAAAAGCATATTTTGCCCAAACAGCGCAAAGAACACGGCTTAAAAGCAGCCGATTTGAGTTTAGATGCCGCAGGCATCAGAGCGATAATAGAAGGCTATACTTTTGAATCGGGTGTGCGTAATCTCGAACAAAAAATTGCCGCAGTATGCCGTTTTGTGGCAAAATCAGTCGCTACGGGCGAATCTTATCCGAAAAAAGTCAAAGAAGAGCATCTTGCCGATATTCTCGGAAAGCCGATTTTTGACCGCGAAAATTACGCCGACAATAACATAGCGGGTGTCGTTACGGGCTTGGCTTGGACGGCAGGCGGCGGGGACATTCTTTCTATCGAAACGAACCTCACGAAAGGAAGCGGAAAATTAACACTTTCCGGACAACTCGGCGATGTAATGAAAGAATCCGCAGTTGCAGCCCTGACTTTTCTCAAGTCAAGAGCCGAAAAATTACTGATTGACCACAAAATTTTTGATAAATACGACTTACACATACACATACCTGCGGGTGCCGTGCCGAAAGACGGACCGTCTGCCGGTATCACGCTTTTCACTGCTTTAGCCTCTTTGTATACGCAAAGAAAAGTGCTGTCAAAATTAGCCATGACGGGCGAAATCACGATAAAAGGGCGCGTTTTGCCGGTCGGAGGCATTAAGGAAAAAGTTTTGGCGGCAAAAAGGGCGGGCATAGAAGAGATTATTTTATGCAAGCGCAACCAACGCGATATTGAGGAAATCGAAAAACATTACATTGAAGGCATGAAATTTCACTATGTCGAATTTGCCGATGATGTTTTGGCGAAGGCTTTGACGGACGAAAAAGTCCCCGAACCTTTGATTTTTCCGAACGAAGAAAAATAAAAAAAAAAACAAACCTATAAGGTCGTATAGACTTTATAGGTTTGAAAAAAAATTGTACCGCGAGCTTTAGCTTGCAACCTTAAATTCGCTTGTAGAGATGGCTTGTTCCATAAATCCGCAAACTAAAGCTTGCGGTACACTCCGGCTAAATAGTTACTAAAATAAATAAAAAACCAAACCTATTAAGGTCGCATAGACTTTATAGGTTTGAAAAAAAATTGAAATTATCATATTTGTGTCAGTATTTTGGCGGTTAGATGTTTGTTTATTTGAAATGAATTTTGTATTTTTGCAAAGATGTAACGCAGTTAATCAAACTGATTACCTAACGTCAGCTTCTTGTCAGTGAAAAGAAAATGTACAACGAACTGCGGTTCGTAATTCGCCGCATCATTTAATTGACTTTAGTCCGTAATGCGTTTCGTTTTAGATTTTGGAATTAAAAAAAATTGGTGAATTGGGCGGCTTGAAATTCTTTAAAACAAAGAAAGTTATGGAAACGAAAGCGAATGTTTTTGATGTTGCCGAGTATATATTATCACAAAAAGGCAAAATGACCGCGGTAAAATTGCAAAAATTGGTCTATTATTGTCAAGTTTGGTCTTTGGTTTGGGATGATGTTCCGTTGTTTGAAGAAAACATTGAAGCTTGGGTAAACGGTCCTGTTGTTCCGCTTCTTTATGAGGTGCATAAAGGTATGTACAATGTCGAAAACGGTTTTTCGAAAGGCTTAGGAAATACTGAGAATATTCAAACATATCAAAAAGACAGTATTGATGCAGTTTTGTCATTCTACGCCGGTAAAACCTCTAAATGGTTAGTGGACTTGACACATTTAGAAACACCTTGGATTGAAGCAAGAAAAGGTTTAGGAGAATTGGAACGAGGTAACAGGCTTATTCCGCTCGAATCAATGCTTGAATATTATGCTTCTTTGGAAACCAATAATTAAAAAAATGAGCAAAAAGTTACCGAAAATCATTAAAAATCCCTCTAATGAAAAACGTGTTTTAGTAACTCAAAATCCGGAAAACTATAAAAAACATAAAATAGCGTGGCATATCGGCAGGGCAGATTTTGAAGGTGTTTTTGGTTGGCAAAACATACTGAATAAGCATTGTTTTATTCTTGACAGAGATTTATTAACTAAATTTGGGATATTGATAAATGATGATTTTTTGCTGTTTGATTCATTGAAAGGCTTATTAAATTTTTTAGCCTCAAAAGAAATCAACCAAGAAAATGCGCTAAAAATTGTCGAAAATACTCAAACTGAAGCCTCTATGAAAATTTTGAAAGTTTACGAACATTTGCGGGACTTCGAAAAACTAACTTGGCAAGAAATTGAAACAGCACAAAGCAAAAGAGGAAACACAAAGCATCACAATATACCCGTTTCTGATTTATCAAAACCTGCTGTGAAACGACTGAAAGAATTAAAATTAGACGATTTAGACGAACTTTTTTCTTTGCGCATAGAGGGTGATGACCGAATTTTTGGTATTCGTGAGTTTAACACGCTCATTATCCTTTGGTATGACGAGCATCATAAAGTTTGTCCCTAAGCGGCGCAAAAAGCTTTGAGATTTCTAATCCTTTTTTACTCTTTTATTTGTTTTTTTAAATAAGCTGTCTTAGTTTTGTACTAAAATCTCCGTGTTTTGTAGGTGCGGAAAATGCAAAAAAAAATTTTTTTAATTTTGACTGACTGCCTTTTAGGTTTGAAAATCATCTTAAAATAAAAAAGTCATGAATTTTCATTGGGGACACGGCATTTTTCTTGCCTTTTTGCTTTTCGGCATTATGATTCTTTCGCTTGTTGTCGGCAGCATGCAGCAAAGTATTGAGTTGGTTTCTCCCGATTATTATGCTGATGAAATTCGCTATCAAAACAGGATTGATGCGCAAAAAAACAACAATACGGACAAAAATCCCGCAAGTTTATTGTTGAAAAATGACACATTATTGTTAAAAATTGCGCAAGAAAATGCGGCGGGCAATGTATATTTTTTCAGACCTTCTGACAGCAAAAAGGATTTTACAATGCCTCTGTCTTTGCGCGACAGCCTTCAATTTTTCAAACTCGGTCATTTGGAAAAAGGGCTTTGGCGCGTAAAAATATCATGGAGCAGCGCGGGGAAAGACTATTTTTTTGAACAAAAAATTGAGCTGAAATGATTTTTTGGTCTGCCTTTTTGCTCGGAATCACCGGCAGTTTTCATTGTTTGGGCATGTGCGCACCTTTAATGTGGCTGATTCCGCACGGCGGCAGAGGAACTTTGTTTTTTGTTTTGACGCGCTTTTTGTATCAATTCGGGCGCATCTTGACTTATGCCATTTTCGGAGCGGCGGCGGGATTTTTTGGGCAGGGTTTGGTTTTTCAGCCGCTTCAAAGTGTTTTTTTGTTGTTTTTGGGCATTTTTTTGCTTTTCGCCGCTGTTTTTTCTTTCAATCCCGACAACATTACAGCAAAAATTCCATTTTTGAACGGATTAAGTTTTCGTTTGAGTGCCTTTTTAGGTAAATACTTAAAAAACAAAAGTAATTTTTTTATTGCAGGCGTTTTAAATGCGTTTTTGCCCTGCGGATTGGTTTATACAGCCCTTCTCGGTGCTGTCGGTTCGGGCGATTGGGCTAACGGGACTTTGTACATGTTCATTTTCGGCAGCGGGACATTTCCCTTTTTATTTTTAATTTCGCTCACGGGCAAGCCTTTATCGGAGCGTTTCAAAGAAATTTTTCGCCGTTTTTATCCGCTCGTTCTGCTCGGCACGGCAGCCATTTTTCTGCATACGGCTTGGGTCAGTTTTGCAGCCTATCAAAACTCGCTTTCGCCTTCTTGTCATTAAGTATTCGAACAAAATTAGTTGTGATTTGCCCGCCGTCGCTTGTGTCCTCACAAGCGACTTTTTCATTTTCACTGCAAGTCGTTTGTGGGGAGACAAACAACGGCGGTCAGATTTATTTTCACAATTCAATTTGAACAAATACTTAATGCAATAAACAATTTTTTTAACCTCCGATTTTTTTATATTTTGTTAAATCCTGACAAAAGTCAATGTTATGTTAACCCTACATTTACCCTACAAACTACTGTTTTTAACCCTACATTTACCCTACATTGTTGTTTTTTTTTATTAAAAAAAATTGCCGAAATCATTCAAAACAGCTCAAAAATAAACCTTTTTATGATTTAATATGACTTTTATAGGGAATTTTGCTTAAAAACCATTCTTTTATAATTTCGTATATTTACTAAACTAAAATCAAAGGCAAAAAAAATGGGTGTGTAATATTTCAATAAAAAAACTCACTTTTATTTTTTCGCCGATACTCTAACCGACAAGAAAACTATGTGGATTTTACTCTCAATATTAGCGGCTACTTTTCGCTCACTTCAAGATGTTTTGGGAAAACACAACTTGAACACCGTCAACGAATACGTTTTGGCGTTCAGTGTCCGGTTGTTTGCTTTTTTGGTGCTTCTGCCTGCGGTCATTTATGAGGGAGTGATTCCTGAATTAAATGAAACATTTTGGTACTGTTTATTGGTCAGCACTCTTTTTAATGTAGCAACTTCCGTCTTGTATTTAAAGGCTATAAAATCAGATGATTTGTCTTTGACCGTTCCGTTTATCGGATTTTCGCCTTTTTTTTTACTTTTCACCTCGTTTATCATTTCGGACGAACGTCCCGCCGTGCAAGGAGTTTTTGGTGTTTTGTTAATGGTGGCAGGAACTTATTTTTTTCAGTTCAAAGAAAAAAAGAAAAACTTTTTGGCTCCGTTTGCGGCACTTTTGAAATTACGCGGACCTAAGATGATGCTTTTAGTTGCTTTTTTATGGAGCATTTCGAGCAATTTTGATAAAATAGGCATCAAAAACTCCTCCCCTGTTTTTTGGGCATTGATGCTGAATTTGGGTATTTCCTTTTTTGTTTTTTGGATTGTCATTTTCAAAAAAATTTCCTTAAAAGCAGCCATGGACAAAAAAGTTGCCCTTTTAGGCATTTTAAGCGGCATGGGATTGATTGTTGAAATGACCGCAATTTCCTTGTACTTAGTTACTTACGTCATTGCCGTCAAAAGATTGAGTACGGTGCAGTCGGTCATTTGGGGGCATTTTTTTTTCAAAGAACAAGGCATCAAAAAACGTCTTTTCGCCTCATCGGTGATTTTGGCAGGCGTGCTTTTGATTGCTTTTGCACCAAAAACATGAGGACTACGCAAGTAAGATGCTTGCGGAACAACTGAATTTTTACTGTTTTAACTACTATTAAACTTTTACTAAAATGAGTACTACACCTGTAATGCAAAAAGGTATTCTTGAGATGTTAGACAAAAGTCATCAAGATGCCGAAATTTGGTGGGATTCTTCTCCCCTGATTTTTAAACAATGGTCAAAAAAAATACTTGACAACACGCCCGAGGAGCGAAAAATCTCTTGCAAAGAGCGTCTTGCCGCTTTTTTTGACAAAAATAATCCCGAAAAAAGCCTGATTAAAGGCGTTACGACTAATCCGACACTTGTTTATCAGTTGCTCACGCAGCAGTCGGATTATTGGCGGGCTTACATTCGACAACTTGCTGATTATCAGCATCTTAAAGAAGATGAAATTTTTTATGCCGTCTATAAAGAAGTCGGCAGAAGAAGTGCGGAATTTATGTTTGAGCAGTGGGAAAAAACAAACGGCAAATACGGTTGGGTTTCCTTGCAAATGCTGCCCGAGTTGGTTTTCCGAGCCGATGCAATGTTGCGTGATGCCCTGAACTTTGCCAAAATTGCCCCGAATATTATGATAAAAGTGCCCGCAACGGCAGAAGGTTTTGAATTGCTCGAAGAAATGACGGCAAGAGGCATTTCAACGAACATGACTTTGTCATTCAACGCTCCGCAATTTCACCACTATTTGAATGCGGTCGAAAATGGTTTGGCGACTGCAAAAGCGAATAAAATAGATTTGAGCAAATGGCGTTCGGTCTATACCTATATGGCTGCGCGCTTCGGCACAAAAGGCGATATGCTCAAAGAAGCAAAATCTTTGGACATTCAGCTTTCTGAAATGGATTTAAGATGGGCGGAAATTTTGATGTTAAAAAAATTGCAAAGCATTTTAAATGAGCGAAATGTGCCCGTGAAATTGCTTCTGTGCAGTTTACGGACGGATAAGCCGAATAACGGACATTCGCAACTCAGTTTACATATCGAAAAAACTTGCGGTTTTCCCTTAGTTTTCACTTGTCCGCCTGCCTATATTGAGGAGTTGATGACGACAGAACATGATTTTGAGGTATTAGCGGAAACGCATATCTTGACGGAAAAATATTTGGAAAAATTGCTCCAAACCTGCCTTCAAATACCCTATTTTGCGCGTTCTTATCAAACAGACGGCATGACTTTATCCGAAATCAATCAATTTTCGGCTTTACAAAATTCCCTTCAAGATGTTCGGCAATCATCGGAGGAAATGAAACAATTTATTGCCGAAACGCTTTCAACTGTAAACATTTAAAACCAAAAAACGATGAAAAAACAGAGCATTATGATTGTCGGACTTGGTGACCTCGGGGCGCAAGTTTTGGATATGTTGGTTCGTTCGGGGATTCCCTGCCGCATTATTCTTGCGGGGCGAAATGAAGAAGCACTGATACGCCGAAAAAATCTTGCCCTCTTTACGGCAATGCACCTCGGCAACTATCCGGAAGTAGAATGTGTGTTTTTAGATGTTAATCAAATTGAACAAACGGCTGAAACACTCAAAAAGGTCAATCCCGATTTCATTTACAGCACCATTACTTTGCAATCATGGCGTGTCATTACCGAATTGCCCAAAAAAGTTTTTGAAGAATTGGACGAAGCGCAATTCGGACCTTGGCTGCCGATGCACCTCACACCCGTGTACAAGCTGATGCAGGCAGTAAAAATGAGCGGCAGTCAGGCGCCGGTTATTAATTCCGCTTTTCCGGATTGTGTGAATCATGTTTTGTCAAAAGTTAATTTAGCTCCGACACTCGGTATCGGCAACGTTTCTAATGTGATTCCCGCCTTGCGCTGTTCGGCTGCTCATCTTTTGGGTGCAGATGTGCAAAGCATTAAAATAAAGCTATTTACGCAACATTATTTTTCTCATCGTGTTCCGCGCTACGGCGATTCGGGCGGTGCGCCGTATTCATTTTCGGTTTATCGCGACGGAAAAGATGTTACGGAGGAATTACAGGCGGAAGATGTTTTTAAACTTTTGACCAAACAATTTCGCAGACTCGGCGGCATAACGGGGCAAATGCTGACGGCAGGCTCGGCAATGACCGTTATCAAAGGTATGCTTTTGGATTCGCAGGAGCTTGTTCACGCGCCGGGAATTTTCGGGCTGCCGGGTGGGTATGCGGTAAAAATAGGCGCAAAAGGCGGCAGCATTGATTTGCCCGCTTCACTTACGCTTGAAGAAGCCATAGAAATTAACCGCGTTTGTCAGCAATACGACGGAATTGAGCGTGTAGAGGACGACGGCACGGTGTTTTTTACGGAACGAGAAATGGGCATCATCAGGGAAATGACCGGTTATGAATGTAAAAGCATGAAGTTGCAAGATTGTGAGGGGCAGGCAGAAGAAATGCGCGCTAAATATGTCGAATTTAGTAAAAAAATGCGCATTTTGGCACAATAAATATTTGTGCAAATTTAACTAAAAAAAACTAACAGTTCTTCGCGAACTGTTAGTTTTTAATGCTCAACCTGCATATTTCAACATTGCCTCAATTTCTTTGGCAAAACCGCCTGAAAGAATCGGGAAACGACACCATGTTTTCGGGTCGAGATTTTTGTCGTCGAGATGAAAACTCGGCGCGTAACGCTCGCGTTTCCATTGATTTCGACTCCAAAGTCTGAAAAATTTTGCCACCCAATTTTTAATTTCACTTTGAGAATATTGTTTGTATTGCAAACGCAAAAGTAAATAACAATCCAAAGGAGATTTTTTGTCGCGAATTGCCGCCTCTTCAATGCTGTCCAAAATATCATACGGCATTAAGTCATCTTCGTCGGTTTGTTTGTTTTCCTGCGGTCGAAGTTCGGCTGTCGGCTGTTGTTCATTGATAAAACGCAAAGCAGGCAGGGTTAATTTGCCGTCAACGCCGATTTTTTCCAACCAAACTAACCATCTCCTCAAAAATGCTTTGTCAATGCCGGCAATCGGACTCAAACCGCCGCTTGTGTCGCCGTCCATCGTCGCATAACCGACAGCAGCCTCCGAACGATTGCTTGTCGAAATTAAGAGCGCGTTTCGAATGTTGGCAAACATCCAAATTCCCGGAGCGCGAACGCGCGCTTGAATGTTTTGCAAAGTAATATCGTCGGTTTCCCACGTCAGTTCGCGCCCTAAAGCCCTCGAAATCATGTCGTTATAGCCCTGAACAAGTTCATGAATATTAAGATTGTGAAAAACGGCATTGATGCCTTTTGCCACTTCCGAAGCTGCCGTGAGGGTAATGTCCGAACTGTTTTTTGTGCCTTGATAAGCAGTGAGAAGCAAAAAAGGCATGATTTCTTCGACATTTTTGATATTTTCAATGCCTTTGATGTACGACATTTTCTTTTTCAAAAATTCCGTTCCGATACTTTCCGCACCGAGTTTGAGCATCAAAAAAACAAGTGCCGCAATCGCTGCCGAATCCGCGCCGCCGCTGAGCGAAATGACAAAACCGTTTGAGCGACTTTTGCGCATATAATCGTACATACCTAAAGAAACCGCCCTTGCAAATTCTTCTTCTTGCAAAAAGTCACTTGTTTCCCATTCCGCGCCTTTATTGTCATTATCCTCCGGAAAAACTGCGGGAAAATCAAAGGCGATATCCACACAATTGTCCAACATTTTCGGGACATTGAAAAATGTACTTGCTTGCGATTGCGCCATGCGATTCGATGCAATGTCAATGCAAGCGGACGTAACGGAATAATCCTCAAAGCCCAAACGCCTGCCTTCGGCGATTAAATTGCCGTAAGAAGCGATGATGCAGCCGCCGTCGTAAATAGCGCGTCCGGATTCGTTGCCCAAAAGGTTGGAATACACGTAACCAACGCCGAAAGCGCGCGAACCTTCCAAAACAAACCTTTTTCGGACACCGAATTTTCCGAAGGCAAAATGGCTTGCGCTCGGATTGAGAATCAAATCCACGCCGTATTGATACAATTTTCTGCCCGGTCTGTTCGCTACCCAAGCATCTTCGCAAATTTCAAAGCCGATTTTAATGCCGCCGACGTTGAAATGCAAGTCGCCGAGCGGAAAGTTTTGTGCGTGCCCTTTTCGCGAGATAGAGACGGCAACTTTTTCATTTTCGGGCCAAGGCGTGAACCAACGCGGCTCATAGTGTATCCCGTTTCCGGCGAGGAAACGTTTGGCGGCAAAACCCTCAATTTTCCCGTTCACGACCAAACAAGCCGTGTTAAAAATTCGATTTTGATACATCAAAGGCAAGCCGAAACAAACCGACATATCAAAAGTATAGGGTAAAAGTTCGTAGAGAACGTCAATAGCCGTTTCCAAAATTGCGTTGGAGTAGAACATATCTTCGCAGCCATAGCCGGTGATGCAAAGTTCGGGCAGGCAAAGAATGCTCACATTTTGCTTTCTTGCTTCTTCGATTGCGCCGAGAATATTTTTTTTATTATTTTCCCAATCCATCGGGGTCTGATTGAGCACCGCCCCGCCAACTTTAATGAGGTTCATAATTTCGGGTTTTTATTCGCTTAAATATCCGAAATTTTTTTTTCATTAAAAAAAAAATTTGAGAAGGAAAAGCAAAAAAACTTCGGAATGTCAAATCGGCAGCCTCAATCTATTCGTTTGTAATGCAGTTGCACCAAGCCCTTTTCAAAATGTTTGACGGCGAGAAGAGTTAATTTTTGTTCGTTGTAAGTGTCATTGAAAAGTTTAGTTCCGCCGCCGAGCAAAATCGGAATGAGCGAAATGACAAATTCGTCAATCAAATTTTGTTTTAAAAGTTCGTTCACTATTTCTGCACCGCCGTCGCAATAAATATTTTTTCCGTTTTCGGCTTTGAGTTTGGAAACGAGCAAGCTCAGATTTCCGGAAAAAAAAGTAATATTTTCAATATCGGGTTGTTTCCTGCGCGTGATGACAAATGTTTTTTTATCCGGGTGCGGATTTCCGAAGCCCATCGAAACAACTTTTTCATACGTTTTGCGCCCGATGATGACAGTGTCGACGGTTTTCACAAAGTCGGTATAGCCGTAATCTTCCCCTTCCTTTTCGACAAGCGAAAGAAAATCAAGATTATCGTTTGCTTGGGCAATGTAGCCGTCTAAACTTGTTGCGATGTATAAAATGAGTTTTCTGCTCATGATTTTTCGTAAAATGATTGCCAAAAAAAATTTCAAAAAATGTACAACTGACTTAGCCCGTTCGGTGACAAATGTAGCTATATTATAGAGCAAAAAAAAAACGCATCAAATTGATGCGCATTTCCTTTTACTGAGTACTTGCAATTTACTGTTTTTTGTTAAAACGAAAACTATTTAACAATGATTTCTTGCGAAACAACTTGGTTACGGAAGTTGACCACAATTTTATATTTTCCGGCACGCAAATCTTTGAAAGAAATATTTTCGTGCAAAGCATCTTTACCGGTTTTTTTCATGACGATACCCATTTCTTCGGAAATGACCGTGAGTGAAACGTCGTGATTGTTAGTGTCTGACTGAGTTTTGCTGATAGCTTTCTCAATAATACCGCTTTCTAAACTCATTAAAGTCAATTTCACCTCGTCATTTTCGCATACGAGGCTGAGTTGCATTTCCGGTTTCACAGTCATAGCACCTTTTTCATCTTTTGCCGAAGCAACACCGGAGAGCGAAAACACCAAAATCAAAGCCGCGAAAATTTTTACTAAGGATTCCATTTTTTTAAAAAGTTTAGATGTTATTGAAGTTTGACTTCGGATAGATAATAAACGATTTTTGTGCCAAAATTTTAACTGCTTAATTATTAAGCGATTAAGTTTTTAGTGCCAAATAAAATTGTACCAAAATCGAAACACGCCTGTTCATTTTCGAACAGGCGTGTATTTTTAGCGTTATTTTGAGGGCAGACTTTCATAAAATTTTGCATTTCTGACAGGCACTTTTTCACAGAAAGCACACGAAAAATTTTTTTTTGCCATATTTTTAAAAATTGTGTTGTTTTTTTTCAGTAAAAATTCACTGAAATCATTAAAAATAATCGCAACTATTTATCCGAAGTGTACCGCGAGCTTTAGCTTGCGACTTATCCGAAATGTAGCGCGAGCTTTAGCTTGCGACCTTATCCGAAATGGAGCGCGAGCTTTAGCTTGCGATTATCCGGGGTGTAC
>JBPOJO010000691.1:0-8033 GCA_052033485.1 Bacteroidota bacterium
AAAAAGGGTGTCAAAGAATTATGTTTGGTTTTAATTTTTTAAAAATGACTTTTCGGACAGCCTCTTCTTTTTATGAACAAGCCCTGAAATCGGAATTAGGGCTTCTTTTTAATAAGATTCTACCACTCGAAGGGGATAAAATGTCGTTTTTCGCCGCCTTAGGCTATGTTACATTTGTAGCACGTGAGTATTGCGCCGAAAATCGCAGCCTAAAAGCTATGTTACAACTCATTATAGATTATGCTTAAAAATCCCCTTTTTTTTTGTTGAATAAAAAAAAAATGCAAAATTTGAGCAAAAATTCATTGACAAATATGAACGCAACAAGCACTTATCTTTGGGAAACCATTAAGGAATACAAAGAAATTCGTTTCGAACATTTCGAAGGAATCGGAAAAATTACCATCAATCGCCCTCATGTGCGCAATGCTTTTACGCCTTTGACCGTGACGGAAATGATTGAGGCAATGAATATTTGCCGTTACGACAACAGAATCGGCGTAGTCGTGCTCACGGGGGAGGGCGATGAGGCGTTTTGCAGCGGCGGCGACCAAAAAGTGCGCGGTCACGGCGGTTATGTCGGAGATGACGGCGTTCCGCGTTTAAATGTTTTGGATTTGCAAAAACTCATACGTTCTATACCCAAACCCGTTATCGCACAAGTTGCCGGTTGGGCAGTCGGCGGAGGGCACGTTTTACACGTTGTTTGCGACCTCACCATCGCGGCTGACAACGCAAAATTCGGGCAAACCGGTCCGAAAGTCGGCAGTTTTGACGGCGGATTTGGTTCTTCTTACTTGGCGCGAATCGTCGGACAAAAAAAGGCTCGCGAAATTTGGTTTTTATGCGACGTGTACAATGCGCAGGAAGCCTTAGATATGGGTTTGGTCAATAAAGTTGTCCCCTTAGCCGAATTGGAAAAAACAACTGTTGAGTGGTGCAAAAAAATCCTCGAGAAATCCCCCATTGCGCTCAGAATGCTCAAAGCGGCTTTCAATGCGGAATTAGACGGGCAAGCCGGCATACAAGAATTGGCGGGAAATGCTACTTTGCTTTATTATTTGAGCGAAGAAGCCAAAGAAGGTAAAAATGCGTATCTTGAAAAAAGAAAACCGGATTTCAGCAAATATCCTAAATTTCCTTAAAAAAACAAGGTGTGCTGCAAGCTATCAGAAGTGTACCGCAAGCTATCTGCTTGCGAACTTAAAGCTGTCGAAAGTTAATAGCTTGCGGCACACTTTATTTCCATCGAAACGCACCGTAACAAGCCAAGAAAAAATACAAAATATACAGCAAGGCAGTGGCAAATAAGCCGCTTTGATAAAAAAGCATACAAGATAAAATATTCACGACTATCCAAAAATACCAATTTTCTTTTTTGGCTTTTGTCAAAAGAAATTGCGCCGCAACGCTCAAGGAAACCGTCAAAACATCAAGCCGTAAAACATTCGGGTTTGTCGCTTCATAAAAACCGTTTCCAAAATAAGCCGCAGCAGCCAAAACTGCCCCCGTTAAAACCGTTAAAATTAACACCGTTTGATAATCTTCCGGACTCATTTTTTCCGATTTCACCTCCGAATTTTGGTTTTCATTGGCTCGCCAAAAATACCATCCACGCACGCACATGACCGCAAAATACAGGTTCAAAGCCGCATTTCCGAACAAACCCGCAAGTGCAAAAATTACGACGTATGGCGTAACAGAAAAAAAACCGAACAAAAAACCCCAACGATTTTGCCTTGTATTCAAAAAAACACCCACCGCACCGCAAAAAGCGGCGACATATTCTGTCATTTCACTGCTGCCCATTTTTTTCTCAATGAATCCTGTTTTTCCAATGTATTTGTTTGAAAAACAGGGTAATAAAAAATAATTTCGGATAAAAAAATATGTGATAAAACGGATAAAAAATTGCCGTTTCTGCCCTCAATATTTTTTTTGACAATCGAAAATTGATGTATTTTGCCGCAAAAAAAAGCAAGATTGGGGACGATAAAAACACGGTTAAAAATAATGCAGCAGAATAAAAAAGCAGGAAAGAGGCAAAAATGAAAAAATTACAAAAGAAAAACGTTCCGAAAAAAACAGAATTTCCGCCCTCCCACGCGCCTCGAAGCCATCTTTTGCGTTGAGAAAACCAATCGGAAACACGGCGAACGCTTTCTGTTTCGGCTAAGATTCCTTTTTCAAAAAGATTGATAAAACTGCCGTTTTCCGCTAAAACAGCTCTGAAAAGCGCGTAATCTTCCGTTACAGAAAACGGAATTTTCTCATAACCGCCTGTTTTTTCATACATACTTTTTTTTATGCCCATATTGTTGCCCATGCAAGTAATCCCTGTTTTCCGTTTTGAAAAAAAGTGCATCAAAAGCAACATCAAAGCCCATTCAAATGCTTGTATGCTCGAAAAAAAGCTTTCACCCGCAGGCAGACTCACCCCCGTAAACAGGTCGTAATGCGCATATTTGACACAAGTAACAAGCCAATCGGGATTCACGCGCGTGTCGGCATCAACAAAAAGGAGGTATTCTCCCTTTGCTTTTTTTGCCAAAAATGCCAAAACATTTGCCTTTCCGCGCAGTTCGGAAGACGGAACGGCAAAAACCGAAAAATCGCCGTTTTTTTCCGAAAACTTTTGGCATATATATAATGTGTCATCTTCCGAAGAATCATCGCCGACGAGTATTTCCGCACTGCCGTCGAAATTTTTTAACGTTGCGGAAAGTGCTTGAAGGCATTTTTCGATTTGATGTTCTTCGTTGCGGGCTGCGATGAGGACTGAAAATTGCATAAAAATTTGTTCTAAACAACAAATTTTTTACCTAAAACACCCTAAGTGTCTTCAAAACTCTTAGGGTGTTTTAGGTAAAAAATTTACACTAATTTATTTTTTCGGAACTAAATTGATGCCCGTTTTAATCTCAATATCAACGGGAAGCGGGAAATTCGGAACACTGTATTTGAATTTGAAATTGTTCGTCATATCAAAATTGTTTTCCGTTAATTGAACAATCGTGAACTTTTCCAATTCTTCGCGTTGAGCAGGGTCTAAAGGAAGTTCTTCGCCGCCGGTGCCGCCCGTGAGAAAATCTTTGAAACGAATTTTAGTGTCATTTTCCGTTAATTCCCATTTTCCGTTGAATGGTGCGCCGCCGTTTTTCGGAGTCGCGATAAGGGTGCCGTCTGCTTTAAATTCCATCGTTCCGCCGACAAAATTTTGCAGCGGGCTTTGTTGCAAACTGTCGGGAACAGGGATTAAACCGCCTGCAATGGTGATATTATAGTCGGATTTTTCGATTGTCCAAATTTGTTTGGAAACAAGCTCTTTTTTAGAGAGCGGTTTTGCGTCTTCGCTTTTTTTACCGCATGAGGCAAAAATAAAGAGTGCGAAAACTGTTAAAATGAAATAAGTGCTTATTTTCATGTCAAAATGTTTTTTTGCAAATTTCAAAATTTAATTTGAATTTTTGCAGAAAATGCGGAAAAAATTAACGTTTTTGTGAAAATTTGAAATTTTTTTGAAATCATTTTTTTCATAAATGCGGCGCAAAAAAAATGCAAGCCTATTGACAAGAAATTTTTTTTTGACAAAGTGAAAATTTACCGTTCAAAATTGCGTTTTAGCTTTTAGCTAAAATGGAATGTAAAACGCCCTTTGAGTGTTCTTGGTGAAAATAAAACACAAAAACCGGCGTTTTCTCAGCCAAAAGGCACAAGCTGTTGTTTGTGAGGCACAAACAACAGCAAAAGTTTTTATAAAATTCACTTATCAAAAATGCGATTGAATATGCGTATTTTAAAATTTTTCATGCCGTTATTTTCGATTTCGGCAGCGATAATCTGTCTTTTTACCGCAAATTCTTGCACGCCTGAGTGGGAAGAAAATATTCCCGATGTGAGCAAAATTGAGGTAAATTTTGAATTTGAGCGAGCAGACAGGGTGATTGTGAGGGCTAACAATCGGGAAGAAATTGTTGAATATATGAAAAAAAACCTTCGTTTTGCTGTTGAGGGGCTTTCGATGGATTTTTATCCGAGTCAAAAAGATTTTGTCGAAAGTTTGTGGCTTTTGGCAGAAAGTCCGCGAATTGACAGTGTGCAAGATAAAATTGAAACGGTTTATGGGGCGGATTTGGCTTTTTTGAAAAAGGATTTGACTTCTGCTTTTCGATTTTTGAAATATTATTATCCCGATTTTAACATTCCGAAAATTTACACCGTGAATACCGGTTTCGGCGTTTCGCTTATTCAAAATGACAGCATTCTCGTTATTGGTTTGGATTATTTTTTGGGCAAAAATATCCGCTATCGCCCGACCGGACCGGACAGACTTCCATTGCCGGAATACATTGCAAGGCGATTTCAGCCCGAAACTATAACACATCAAATTGTTAAACTGATTTCGAGAAAATACATCAAAACTTCGGAAGAACAAGCCTTGTTAAATGATTTGATTGCGGCAGGAAAAACGATGGTTTTCTGCAAATACATTCAACCGCATGCGCCCGATTCGCTGATTTTGGAGTATTCACAGGAGCAAATGAACGTTTGTCATGCGCATGCGCAGGAAATTTGGGGGCATTTTGTGGAAAAAAAAGTTTTTTATGATGCGACAAGAATGGCGAAAACAAAATATTTGCAAGACCGCCCTTTCGTCTCCGATATCAGTCAGGATTGTCCGGGACGCATCGGTTATTGGCTCGGCTGGCAAATTCTTGATGCGTATATGCAAAAGAAATCCGACATCAAACTGCAAACAGTGATGCGCGATACCGATTTCCAAAAAATATTCCGAGAATCAAAATACAAGCCGAAATGATTTTTTAAATAACAGATAATCGTAACTATTTAGGCGGTTTGCAAAAGAATGTAGAGCGAGATTTAGCTTGCAAGCTTACATTCGATTGTTGCAGGATACCTTCCTCCAAATCCGCAAGCTAAAGCTCGCGGTACACTCCGGCTAAACAATTACCGATAATCAATCATTTATCACAACAGCATCAACTCGGCGATTGTATTTTCGCAGTTCTTTTTGCGTTGTGTAAAGCGGCTTTGCTCCGCCGAAAGCGCGAACGGGCAGACGAAAAGCAGCGATTCCGCGCTCAACAAGGTACTTTTTGACAGCTTCGGCTCTTCTTTCGGAGAGTCGCAAGCCGTGCTCACTTTCTGCCGAACTGTCGGAATGTCCGCAAAGTTCGACTTTCAAATCGGGATTTTTCAGCAGCAGTAAATAAAGTTGTTGCAGGTCAGTTTCGGCTGCGGAAAGAATTTTTTCGTTATTATTTTCAAAAAATAATCGCGGCAGCTTAATGACAGTACCTTTTTTGAGGCTTGCTTCTTCTGTTGCCGAAATATCAATTTCTTCAAAAGCAACAAGTTCTTCGGCAGTTTTGAACATTTTTTTCCACATTCTCACCTCCCCGTCGTAGCCGCCCGTGATGACGTGCGCGCCGTCGGGCGTATACGTATAGGTGCGCACGGGTTTGCGATGTCCGGCAAGAATACCCGAAACCATTCCGTCGCGCAAATCCCAAACTTTGCAAAGAAAATCCGAATTGCCGGTGATGAGAAAATTGCCGTCAGGACTGAAACGCACCTCGCCGTAATGATGTTGTTTTGCTACTTGAATGTGCTTTTCGGTTCGTCCCAAAAACGGATTCCAAAAAGCTATTTTGCCGTCGTAGTGCCACGAACACAAGTATTTTCCGTCAGGCGTAAAATTGAGGTGATTTATTTCTTGGTGATGACGAAAAATGCCCGTTACTTCGGCATTTGAAGTGCTGATTTTGTAAATATCTGTGCCGGAAGCCAAAAAAATGCTGTTTTTGTCCGTGCTGATAACACCGCTTCGCAGGGTTTTAAAAATGAAATTTGAAGGTACGGTAAAAAAAACTTCGGCTTTCGGCTTCGGTAATGTGATGTCGGCACGCATCAAAAAGGCTCCGTCGCCGCCGAAATATACATAATTTTCGAAAAAAAAGACAAAATGCAGAGCAATAAAATCACTGTTTTCAGCCGTTTTTTCGTTGTCAATCGAAGCGATGAGTTTTCCCGTTTCGGTTTCCCAAAGGCACATTTTCCCGTCTGCACCTGTTGAAGCCAACAATTTTCCGGAGGCATCAAAGGCAAGATTGGTGATGAGTTTATGATGCAACACAAGCCTTTGTGAATGTTTTTTCTTTTTCAAATGATAAAGATTAATGACTTTGTCGTTCCCGCCGGAAGCAAGCCACTCGCCGTCGGGTGAGCAGGCAATCGTATATACTTCCGCCTTATGTTGATGCAATACGGTGCTCGAAAAATCACCCTGCGAAAAGGCATGATAAAAAACACTCTGTAAAAAGAGGGTTATGAGTATAATTTGTTTCATCATTGAAAAGCGGGTGTTTAATTGTTGTGGGTTCGCCGGTAAGTTAGGTGCAAAATGTTAATTTTAAAAATTTGTCGAGGATTCGAAAGAATGTTTGTGTAATATTTTTTCCTTTTTTTAATTTTCCTGACGAAATATCAATAATTTTTGTAATGTAGGATTGTAATTGTTTAGCCGGAGTGTACCGCGAGCTTTAGCTTGCGGATTTGGTGGATGGTATCTTGCAACAAGCGAATGTAAGGTTGTCGGCTAAAGCTCGCGGTACATTCTTAGGCAATCCGGCTAATTGCAACAAGCGAATGTAAGGTCGCAAGCTAAAGCTCGCAGTACATTCTTGGGCAAACCGGCTAATTGCAACAAGCGAATGTAAGGTCGCAAGCTAAAGCTCGCGGTACATTCTTGGGCAAACCGGCTAATTGCAACAAGCGAATGAAAGGTCGCAAGCTAAAGCTCGCGGTACACTTCGGTTAAAAAATTACGTTTTTTTTATCATTTATGCCGACACAAAAAACGTGTAAGTTTTTTTATGTTTTGTTCCTTTTATTTTCATGATTTTTACAAACTGTCTGTAACAAATTAGCTGACCATGGTGAAAAATTCAGAAGTTTCGACCTTAAAATTGCACTTTTTTCCTTACGGCGAAGAGCGGAAAATGAAATTCTTAGAATTTTTTTTATTTTTTTTTGCAAAAGTTTTTTTTATCATTACCTTGCAATGAAATATGTAAAACGCATTAAATAAACCAAATTATGTCATTAACACCGCAGGAATTGACCTCTTTTGCACGAAATTGTGATGCAATTGCGCCCGAAAGTATTCCCGATATACAAGAGGTAGCTGAAAAATATCCTTATTTCCAACTTCCTTTTCTTTTGCTTGCAAAAGCTAATCCGAGCACTTCAAATGTTCAAAATGCGGCTGCAAGAGCCGGAGACCGTGCTTTTATGAAATATTTCATGCAAGGGCGCAAAATCAATTTACCTAAAAACAATGCGGACGGTATTGACCAAGTAGACCTTTATCCCGATAATACTAATGCTTTTCATATTTTAGGCAATCAAACGCGCAGCGCAAATGAAACCTCAACTTCTTTTGACCCTGAAATTGATTCCGAAAACACAAATTATGCTTTTGAGCAAGAAAAGCAAGATGATATTACAAGAATTGACTATAATCCTTTTCCCGATAACACCGATGCCGAACCCCAAATTTCAGCCTCAGAGCCTAAATTTGAGGAAAAAAGCAATGACCGCGATGAAATCGAAAAATTAATCGGAAGTTATCAAAATCCTTATTCTGACCTCAATTTTGGCACTGACGAGAGTGAAACAAGTTCTTATTCGGATATTTTAAAAATGCAGCAAGCCTTTTTAGTTGAAGAAACACCCTATGCAAAATCCGAAACGAATACACCCAAAGATGAATCCAAAAAAGGTATTTTTTTGGACAAAGACGGAGACGGCAATGATGAGTTTTATGAAATTAAAAAATTTGAATATACCAATCAAGATGTCAGTTTAAAAGAACATCTTCAACACGGCGTTTGGCTCGACACTGACGGCGACGGCGAATTGGAATTTTTTCAGGGCAAATTTGTCGAAGATGACGAAACAAACCCTTTGAAACCGGAAGAAACTACACAGGGCTATTGGGCTGATACGGA
>JBPOJO010000358.1:0-2708 GCA_052033485.1 Bacteroidota bacterium
TTCAGAAATTTTGATAAAAGGCAACGTAGATTTACGTCGGTTGACCCGCTTACGGCGAAGTATCCGTGGTACACGCCGTATCAGTTTGCTGGGAATAAGGTGATACAAGCGGTGGATTTAGATGGGCTGGAGGAATATGAGGTAACTTATGAGTTAAATGGAAGTATGGCTTATATTTCGTTGATTAATGCTGACGCAGTTTATAAAGTAACTTACTTTCAGGCAGTTCACAAAGGAGGTAGAGTTCAAATTTTTAACGAACGTACATCTTTTTTCCCACAGCATAGTGAAGCAATAGCGAATTCTACTCGAATTGTAAATGGCACTTTACAACCTAAACAAGGTTTTAGAAGCAGCCAATATAAAGCATGGAGTATGGAAGTATCTCAGTATCCGCCCGAGCAACCCCATCTTTCCAACCAACAAAAATTGTTTACAGCGGAAGTTGCAATTTAAATGCGCAGATTTTTATCAAAAAATTGGGGGAGTAAATTTTTGAGTTCGGACATTTTGGTGTCCTGAATGTGGTTGATAACATAAACTAACCACTTTTCGGGATTAATATCGTGTTTTTTGCAAGTCGCAAAAAAACTGTAAAACATCGCAATCCGCTCCGCCCCCGTCTGCGAACCGGCAAAAAGATAGTTTTTGCGCCCCAATGCCAACGGACGTATCGCATTTTCAATCATGTTGTTGTCGATTTCCAAATCGCCGTCTTTGAGGTAGTTGAGCAAGGTCGACCAACGATTGAGGCAATACGAAAATGCCACCCCTATCGCACTTTTGGGCAAAACTTCCCTGTAATTTTCCGCAATATATTTTCCGATTTGGTTAAGCAGCGGCAATGATTTTTCCAAGCGAAATGCCTTCTTTTCCGCCGCATTTAACCCCTTTTCACGCATCTCGCGCTCAACTGCATACAGCTCCTGTATCAACAGCAAGACCGTTGAGGCGCGTTTTTCGTCATTTTTGAGGGCTTCGTGAAATTTTCGCCGCACATGCGCCCAACAACCCACATGCGTAACATCGGCGCGCCCGCCGTATTTTTCATACACCGAATAACCGTCCGTTTGCAAAAAGCCTTTAAAGTTTTTCAGGGTTTCGGCAACACAAACTTGTCCGCGCCCGTTTTGGTAGTCAAAAAGCACCGCATCTTGCAAAGGAGCGCGGTAAACCCACATATAGCCCAAATGCGAACTGCCTTTTTTCTCCCCGTTCAAGACCCGAATCGGCGATTCATCTGCCTGCAAATAGGGATTTGCTAAAACATATTCGCGAAGCGCGGCATAAAGCGGTGCGATGAGATTTGCCAAAAGTACGAGCCAAGAATCCACCGTCGAAGCAGAAATATACGCGCCGTTTTGCATCAAACGAGCCAATTGGCGAAAAAGCGGCATATGAAAAACGAACTTTTCAACCGCCATATGTGCCACCAATTCCGGCGAAGCCATACATTTCGGCATCGGACGCTCTAAAGGTGCCATCACTTGCGTTTGAGCAAGGTTTTCGTCGGGTTTGGTGAGGTATTTTTTGCGAATAATTTTTAGCACAAAAAGTTTTGCGGGCGCAAATTTCAACTCGCTTGTTATCTCGTCGCCCACGTAAATGAGGTTTGATTTGTCGCCCTCAACATCAATAATAAGCTCTTCAACCGGCAATTTACCGGACAAAACCAATCCGCGAACCGTTCTTTTGTTGTTTTTTTTGCCTTTTTGTGAGGCGGTTTCTTTTTCAGGTTGGGCAAGGTTTTCGGCTATTTTTTCAGCGGCTTTTTCGGCTGCTTTTTCGGCAGTCTTGTCAATTTCGGCTGCGTTTTTTTCGAGTTCCAATCTCAATTGGTCGGGACTTGTCTGCACAAATCGCTCCCGTTTTGCGCCAAAATTCATCCGGTTCAAGCGTTGAATGAGTTCCTCCGCTTTCTTATATTTTTCTTCTAAAATCGCCTTTTGTTTTTCCAACTCTTGGAATTGTTTCGCTTGCGTTTGGAGTAGATTTGCTTGCGTTTGGAGTTGGTTTGCTTGCGTTTGGAGTTGGTTTGCTTGCGTTTGGAGTTGTGCTTGTTGCGTTTGAATTTGTGCTTGTTGCGCACGGATAATTACCGAAAGATTTTGCTCTTTCGGTGTCGTATTTTGCGATATTTCCGTGCGTTTTTTCATGCTTCAAAATTAGGTAAAAAAGTACATTCAACCTAATTTTGAAGCATATTTTTTCAATTTTTTTTCAACTATATTTTAGGCAAAATGAAGCGTTTTTTTTGTTTTTTTTTTGTAAAAAAAATTCACAATTTTTTCAACTATTTTGGGACAAAATGAAGCGTTTTTTTTGTTTCATTTTGTCAAAAAATTGCACAATTTTTTCAACTATTTTGGGGCAAAATGAAACGTTTATTTTGTTTCATTTTGTCAAAATCAAGTCCTTCGAGGAGCATCAAAAGTTCTTCTTTTTTGAGTTCTCGGTCGGGATTTTTTGGGTCTTGCGCGGCGAAATTTCCGCGCTCCAAACGCTTGTGAAAAATCGCAAAACCGTCTCCGTCCCAATAGAGAAGTTTAATTTGGTTGCGATTTTTGTTCAGAAAAATGAAAATCGCGCCGGAAACGGGGTCTTTTTGGAGTTGGTTGCGCACAATCCCCGCCAAACCGTCGAAACTTTTGCGCATATCGGTCGGTTCTGTGGCGATAAAATAGCGTAAATTTGAGCTGAGGGCGAGC
>JBPOJO010000310.1:0-2617 GCA_052033485.1 Bacteroidota bacterium
TTTTCAAAAAAATGACCGAATTTTTGCCCTTTCGTATTTTCCCAAAAAATTAACACTTTTTTACCCCGAAATATGCTTTTTTACATCTCCTATGTTGGAATTACACTCACCTCCGCCTGAACTTAAAAATATGCGGTCATTAGTCAGTTGTATATTTTAACAAAAAAAACATGAAAAATTATTTTAAAAAGGCGTTGATTTTCTTCGCCCTGTGGCTTGTGTGCGAAAATTTCGCAACCGCCCAAGTTTTGAGCATCAAAGACAGCACAAATTTTGAACTTTTACCCGGCGTTCACGTTCAGGTGCTCGCACAAACCCTCATCAGCGATGATTTCGGAGGGATTGACATTACGCCTTTCCAAGAAAACGATGTTTTTACATTTACCCATGCCGCTTTTCAAACGCTTACGCGCACAAAAGCAGAATTGCGAGAGCAGTTTTATCAAGTTTATTTGAAAGAAAAATCATTGATAACCAACGAAATATACGTTTCCGCCAATCGTTGGGAAGAAGATTTTAAAGCTGTGCCGAACCAAATTCAAAAAATTTCGGCGGCAGGAATTGCTTTGCAAAATCCACAAACCGCCGCCGACATGATTGGCATCGGCGGTAAAGTTTTTATTCAAAAAAGTCAATTAGGCGGCGGAAGCCCAATGTTTCGCGGTTTTAATGCCAATGCCGTTCTGATTGTTGTCGACGGTGTGCGCATGAATAATTGCATTTTCAGAAGCGGAAACGTGCAAAGTATTATCATGCTTGATGCCAACAACGTGGAAACTGCGGAAGTGCTTTTCGGTCCCGGCTCGGTTATGTACGGCAGCGATGCTTTGGGCGGCGTGATGGACGTACATACCAAAAAGCCAAAATTTTCAAGCAAAGAGGGCATCAGCGCGCACGGAACTGCCTCCGTTCGTTATTCAAGCGCAAATTCGGAGCGAACGGGACACCTCGACCTCAACATCGGCGGAAAAATGTGGGCAAGCGCGACCTCTTTCACTTATGCGATTTTTGATGATGCGTTTATGGGCAAAAATAAGCCGAAAGGAGTTGATGAAAATTTGGGAAAAAGGGAATTTTTTGTCCATCGCGAAAACGGTATTGATGTTGAAAAACAAAATTCTGACCCTTATAAATTGACTCCGAGCGGTTATCACCAAAGCAATTTTTCTCAAAAATTTCGGGTCAAATTGCGTGAAAACATGGAAGCGCAATACGCTTTTCACTATTCAAATTCTTCGGATATTCCGCGTTATGACCGTTTGATTGAAAAAAAATCGGGCACACTTCGTTTTGCAGAATGGCGTTACGGACCGCAAAAATGGCTCATGCACACGGCGAATTTTTTATGGATAGCCAAAAATCCGATTTTTGATTTTGCACGCCTCACGCTTGCCCGCCAAGATATGCAGGAGTCGCGCATCACCCGCAATTTCGGCAATGATTGGCGCGCAACGCGCACGGACGACGTGGCGGCATATTCTTTGAATCTTGATTTGGAAAAAGATTTTGCAAAACATCAGATTTTTTACGGTTTTGAATATGTTTTTAATGAACAAAAATCGCAGGCTAATCAGTTGAATATCAGCACGAACGACATTAAAGCCTTAGATACACGCTATCCGAGCGGAGGAAGTACGTGGCGCAGCGCGGCGATTTACGGGCAATATAAATTTGAAGTTTCGCCGAAAATGACTTTTAATGCGGGTTTGCGTTACACGTCTACGCGCACGCACAGCAAATTTACGGACAAAACGTTTTTTCCTTTTCCCTTTGATTTCGCGGAAGTGAAGGCTAATTCCTTTAACGGTTCGGCAAGTTTGGTGTATCGTCCTGAAGAAAAATCAAAGCTAAGTCTTTCATTTTCAACGGGTTTCCGCGCTCCGAATGTAGACGACATCGGAAAATTATTTGAAGTTGCACCGAATACCGTAACCGTCCCGAATGACCGATTAAGACCCGAATATACCAAAAATATAGAAATCGGACTGTCGCGGACGTTCGGCGAGCGATTTTTTCTCGGCGGTCATGTTTATTACACTTTGTTGAAAGACATGATTGTAACCGCGCCGGGCACGTACAACGGCAGTTCGGTCATTCAGTACAACGGCAGCGAGGCGGCGGTATATACGCAAACAAACGCAGACAAGGGACACATGGGCGGATTCAGCGCGGAAATGCGTTTCAATTTGTCTTCTCGTTGGATTTTGAGCAGCACGTTGAGTTATGTAGACGGAGAAGATTCGGAGACGGGGAAAAAATTTCAAGGAGTTGTTCCGATGTTTGGGCAAAGCAGTTTGCGCTGTAAAACGGCAAAAGTGGATTTTATTTTTTATGCAAAATATATGGCAGCATCGGTAAAATTTACCGAAATGGCGGCTGAAAGTGCAGGACGCGCCTTCATGCACGGGAGTGCGGAGCGCGTACCGAGTTGGCATACATTCAACGTAAAAACGGATTGGCAATTTCGCGAAAATTTTCACTTAAATGTCGGGATAGAAAACATTTTTGACCGCTATTATTTGCCATACGCTTCGGGTATTCCCGAGTTGGGCAGAAATTTTATATTGAGTTTGCGCGGAGCTTTTTAGCGACGGACGTGAGGTGCGCTTTATTTTTG
>JBPOJO010000683.1:0-1986 GCA_052033485.1 Bacteroidota bacterium
AAGTTTTGACAGAGATACAGCACGACACCGAATAAATAAAATGAAAACCCAAAAACTACAAATTTTGCCGTTGAAAAGCTCTTGTAATAGAGCCACAAGCATTTAAAAAAGATGTAAAAGTAAAATATTAAGGTAATGCCTTGTACGGCATCGTTCAAGTAAGTATAGTGCCCCGAAATTAGATTAACAAGGGCAGCGATACCCATAAAAGTTAAATACGAAAGAATCACTTTAAAAAAAACAGACTTGCGGTGAATTTGCAATAAAGAAACAAGGAATAAACTGATCAGACTAAACGCACTATATTTTTCAGTAAATTTGCAAAAAAAAGCATATGGAACGTCCTTTATCTACCCATCTGTGCGAAATTCCAGAATTTCGCCGTCAGAATAAAAACTTTAAACACCTTTTGAGTGATGTCTTGTTGATGAGTATCTGTGCAGTTTTTCACGGAGCGGAGGATTTTTATGAGATAGAAGATTTTTGTCGGGAACGGGAAGGCTTTTTGCGCACTTTTTTAACGCTACCTAATGGCATTCCTACTCACGACACTATTAATCGCATTTTTTGCGCACTTGATAGTAAGCTGTTTAATGAAAAGTTTATGGCTTGGCTGCAAGACTTGTTAGCCGAGCTTGATTTGGAGAAAGACATCAAGCACATCTGTATTGACGGTAAAACGCTTCGAGGTGCGAAATCAAAACTCCATTTAATTCATGCGGTAAGTAGTGAATTAGGTCTTTGTTTAGGACAGGTCAAAACAGACGAAAAGAGCAATGAAATTACGGCTATTCCTCATCTTTTGGATACGCTTCACCTAAAAGGCTGCATCGTAAGTCTTGATGCTATGGGCACACAAAAGGATATAGCTGAAAAAATACGAGAAAAGGAGGGCGATTATTTTTTAGCCTTAAAAGGCAACCAAAAAGAGCTTTTTGAACAAGTAAAACAACAGTTTTCAGTTGAAAAAGCCGACGAAGTTTATACAAAGGTTGATTATTCGGGCAGTCATAATGCCGTTACGAGCTATCAAGTTAGCGTATGCCATGATTTGAAATGGATAGAAAATGCGACAGAATGGAAAGACCTCTATTCGCTGGCGTGTGTAAAAAGTGTTTCAGACAAAAGAGGCGAAGTAAGCCGTTATTACATCAGCAGTATTCCCAATTTAACGGCAAAACAAGCTTATGAATTAGCAAGAGGGCATTGGAGCGTGGAAAACAAACTTCATTGGCAATTAGATGTAACACTCAGAGAGGATAGCAAACGGAACAGAAAAGAATTTTCCGCTGAAAATTTTTCTCTTCTAAGAAAAATTGTTCTCAACATTGCGCAAATACACGAGCCGAAGTTAAGTAAAAAAAGAATCATCAAAAAAATGATGTGGAACCAAGACTATTGTTTGCTAATGCTTGCAAAAATCATCGCTAAATAGTGCGTTTAGTCTGGTTGATATTTTTTATAAATGAGCACCCCAAGCGAGGAATTACCATATTTAAGCCCTTGAGTAGTTTTGAAAATGATTTTATTTGCTCTAATGTAAAAACCTATAAGGCTTTGGAAACCTTATAGGTTTTTATTTTTCAAAATAGCCTAAATCAATTTTTTTTAAACCGCTTGCGTCCTTTCAAGTGCCAAACAAAAAAAAACGTCGGGAAGGTATTACAATTCACCACCCCTCGCAGATTTGAAAAGCAAAACTCCCCAAAATAGGCATTGCTTTTTATTTTTTGTATCTTTGCAAAAAAAAATAAAAGTATGAGCAAAAAACTGATTCGTTTTGATTGGGCAATGAAAAAATTGCTGCGCCATAAAGCAAATTTTGGTATTTTGGAAGGTTTATTGTCGGAGTTGCTGCGCTTTGATGTGAAGATTGAGAGTATTTTGGAAAGTGAAAGCAACAAACAAGACGAGTACGACAAATATAACCGAGTAGATATTTTGGTAAAAAGCCAAAATGACGAGTTACTGTTGGTAGAAGTTCAG
>JBPOJO010000300.1:0-1682 GCA_052033485.1 Bacteroidota bacterium
CCCTCACCGGCGAAGTGTGGTTCAGACGACAAATTAAGGACAGTTGCAATACTTTTTTGAGCAATGTTGTTAAAATTTCAATTGTGGATACGATTCGAAACAATGTAATTTCGCCCGATTTGCAAACGATTTGCTACGGCGACACACTTTGGAAAATTATCGGCTCATTGCCGCTCGGCGGACTTGGCACAGACAGAACGAGGACGTACATTTGGCAATTCACACAAGACAGTATTTGGGGCAACAAAACAGGCGGACAAAACCTCGACGCTTTTAATCTAACGGGCGAAACCGTCATGATAAGGCGGTTAATCAAAGACAGTTGTTATACCGACACAAGTAACGTCGTCAAAATTGTCCTGCAATATCCTTACGGACAAAATGAAATTTTTGCCTCCGATACGGTAATTTGTTTGGGCGAAGACCTGAAAATCACCGGTACGCTGCCCTCTTTCACCGGACGAGAATACGCTTGGCAATGGCAATTCTCCGAAGACAGCGTTATTTGGGTCGACCACGATACGAGTGCAGTCAGTTTTGAAGCTGATACAATTTTGCTGAAAACCACTTATTTTCGCCGAATTGTTTCGGGCGGTTGTCGAGCCGACACGAGCAACACGGTCAAAGTAGTCGTCAATCCGAACATTGAAAATAATTTTATTGCCGTTTCGCATCGTATATGTGAGGGCGAAGAGGCGCAGGTGCTCATCGGCACGCTCCCGACGGGCGGCACGGAAGGCTCTTTGATGAAATTAATTTGGCAACAATCCCGCGACAGTTTGGACTGGGTAACGGTTTTAGAATCCGACTCCATTTTGAACTACGCCCCCGGGTTTCTGACCGATACAACCTATTTTCGACGTTTGGCGCAACTGAATTCCTGCTCTCCCGTGATGAGCAATGTGGTTAAAATTGATGTTGTTAAAAAAATTCGCAACAATAAAATTTTTGACAATCAAAAAATTTGCTACGGCGACACTGTGGCGAGATTTTTGGCAACAACGCCGACAGGAGGCGACAGCACAAAATTTTATCAGTGGCAAACCTTGTTGCAGGGCGATTCTGTTTGGCAAAGCACATCGGGATTGCCGACCTATCTGCCGGGCAAAATCACGCTGACGACACAATTCCGACGAGTCGTTTGGTCGCAAACTTGTGAAACTTTTAAAGACACAAGCAATATCATCACCGTTACGGTTGTGCAGCCTTTTACAGGCTTAAACAGCATCGAAGGCGAACAAACGATTTGTAAATACGAAAAGATTGACACATTAAAAGGCAGTGTGATAGTGGATTCTTTGGGCTTAATCGGGAATTTCAACTATCAGTGGCAAATTTTCAAAGTTACCGACTCTTTGTGGCGCGACATCAACGGGGCAGTGCGCGAATTTTACATTCCGGGCACTTTGGATACAACTGCATATTTCCGCAGGCTTGTCATTAACGAATGTTTTCAAGACAGCAGCAATAAAATTTTGGTACGCACGTTGCCGCTCCCGCGCGTGTATGCGGGGAAAGATACCGTTACCGACATCGGTTTTCCTGTGCAACTTGAAGCCTTTGGGACGGGTGTGCAATACATTTGGGAGCCGGCTGAATTTTTGGACAATGACAGTATTTACAACCCTGTCGCGACAATTTTTCGAAGTACAACTTTTAAAGTAACCGGTATAGACCGAAAC
>JBPOJO010000510.1:0-2182 GCA_052033485.1 Bacteroidota bacterium
GTAGATGCTTTGGCGGAAGAAAACTTTTCAGAAACTCCTTCCGGATTTGCTTTTAACAATCCAATTACTTTCAATGACCCGAGTGGATTGTCATCAGACCTTGTTCCGTACAGAGAAAAGGGAAATAGTGAATTTCTGAAAAGAATTTTCATTAATTTATTTATGGAACAATTTTCACCTTTGCGCAGAGCAATTGGAAAAATATTTCACCCGTTATTTCTCCTAATATGTTTATTCCGAGTGATGACAAAAACTTTAAAAAAGCGGACTATGAGAAGTACAATTCTGCTAAATCTCCCAAAGATGAATACGATTGTTGGGTATCAAGCAATAAATTCACAGATTTAGCATTAGGCACAGGAGCTGTTTCAAAGCATTCCAAACTTGCGCACAAAAATCTTAATGACCCTTTCAGAATTGAGGCAAGAGCGAATGCTATTCAACAAACACGAGATTTACTGCAAAGCGGTATTCCGAGTTATTTTCATATTGATTACAACGGCGACGGAAAAGGAGACCATTGGTTTGTTGTAGTGGGCATGGATAGTGATGATAAGGGTATTTTCTTTCGCTATTTTGAAAATGCAGCCTCGGAATTTATGGAAAAATCAGAAGATAATCGTGGAACAACAGAGTTAAATAAAGTCTATGTAAACCGCTATGACGGGAAAATGTGGGGTTACAAAAACGACTCTCTTATGAATGCACATTCCACTTTTACGGTTGTAGAAATACGCGGTTCACGGATAATAGACAGAAAACGCTTTACCGCAAACTTTCCAATCACACTTTCAAAATGAAAACACTACTTTTTTTATTGACATTTTTTATGTCATGCACGCCTAAGGCGCAGGAAACTGAAAAATCAACGAAAATCAAAAATGAACTTGATAGTTTTTATCCTGAGATGGTTTTTGTTGAAGGCGGGACTTTCAGAATGGGGGCGGACGATAAAGACACCTTGTTTTCCGAATGGGAAAAACCCGCTCATAAGGTTATGCTTGACAATTATTGGATTGGAAAATACGAAGTAAGCAACAAACAATTTTTGGCATTTTTGAATGATATTGGAATTGATTCGGCGAGAAAACCAATAAATTCACTCGGATTGTATGATTTTTCTTACATTATGGAGATGAATGCCCATGATGAACTATATAATAAAGCCGTTATACGAGGGTTCTATTTTGGACATTATCCCGGCGGATATGTGCATGACAGAGGAAAGTTTGAATTATCGGACAGTGTTGCTTATTTTCCGGTAAGGTATGTAACATATTTCGGAGCATTGAAGTATTGTGAGTGGTTAAGTTTAAAGACCGGGAAAAAATATCGTTTACCGACCGAAGCGGAGTGGGAATATGCGGCTTTGGGCGGCAAAAAAAGCAAAGGGTATTTGTATCCCGGTAGTAATAATCCGGAGGAAATATCAACAGAAGGTCGGTATGAATACACGGACAAATACGGGAAACATAAAGAATTTTCTTTCTATGATGTAAACAAGTTCGAGTCTAACGAATTAGGCATTTATGGCATGGGCGGGAATGGAAAAGAATACTGCATGGATTTTTGCTATTGCTATGACACATTACCGAAAAAAAATCCGCTTTACACAAAAAAAAATCCTAAATACATTTTTTGTCTTGTATCAAGGGGAGAATGGCGAGCAAAAACAAAAGAAAGGGTTACAAGTGAAAAATGGCGGATACGCGGTATGGGAGTCTCTACAATCTCCTTTCGGGTTGTGATGGAAAGGTAAAATCGAAGAAACCGACCTCCAAACACAACAAAACACGGGAGAGAATCGTTTGCAATCTAACGCCGGCAGTGAGCGTGAAACGTCCTTTGACTTAGCGTGGCTTGAGACGGCTTTTCGTCCCGTAGATACGCAGGTCGGGAGACTTTGGGGAGTAGATGCCCTCGCGATGCTGACACCGGGCGCATCGCCTATGGCTTTCGCGCTGAATAACCCGGTGTCGTTTAATGACCCGACAGGGCTTGCTCCGTCAGGTCTTTTTCCGCTTGCCGCCTTTGCCGATTATGAAAATGAGCGCAAAAAAGCGGGAATGCTTACGGCGGAGGATAGAGGGAATGGAGGAGAAATCGAACGCAACAAAGCAACTCTTTACCTGTATTCAGGAAAAGATAAAAATGGTAGCTTGAACTACACATACGCTGAGTT
>JBPOJO010000234.1:0-2426 GCA_052033485.1 Bacteroidota bacterium
CTTTCGGTCCGATGATTTTTAAAGATTTAACCATCAGTTTAGGGCAAGACAAAGAGCGAAAAGTATTTAAAAACAACGAAGGCGCGGCAATGGCACCCGTCATTTGTTATGAATCCATTTTCGGCGAATTTGTCGGCGAATATATACAAAAAGGGGCGACGGGTATAGCCGTTATCACCAATGACGGTTGGTGGGGCGACACACCGGGGTATCGTCAGCATTTGGCGTATTCCTCCTTGCGAGCGATAGAAATGCGAAAAGATATTTTCAGGGCTGCGAATACCGGCGTTTCTTGTCGCATAAATTCGCGCGGCGATATTGTCGAAAAACTTGATTACGGCAAACAAGGTGCTCTTTGTTTGCGGGGAAAAATGAATGAAATTTTGACTTTCTATGCGCGATTCGGTGATTATTTAGGCAGGTTGTGTGCTTTTTTGATTGTTTTCTATTTTATTACCTCATTGGTGCGGTTTGTTAAAAACGGCTGATATTCAGAAGTTAATAAAAAGAAAAACCGAGTTTGTTCGACAAGTTTTTTTATTTTGACAAACCCAATATAATTTTGTTGTTTGCGATTTGTACTCAATTTTGCCAATTTTTTTTGACAAAAATTGCTGCAAAATCAGCATAAAATATCTATTGAAAAAGTTAACTATTAAGGCAGTTTGCCCAAGAATGTTGCGTGCGCTTTAGCCGACGACCTTACATTCGCTTGTTGCAAGATACCTTCCTCCAAATCCGCAAGCTAAAGCTCGCGGTACACTCCGACTAAACAATTACTACTTTTTAACAATTTTCACTAACAGTAAGCCCCTAACGGGCAATACTGTTAAGTTAAGGATTTGAAAAAATGCAAAAATAAGGGAAAATATTATATCAAAATGCTTTGTTGCTCAACATTCTAAGAAAAAAAGCGAGCAATAATTTGCTCGCTTTTTGTGCCGAAATCGGGACTCGAACCCGAACACCCTTGCGAGTACTGCGCCCTGAACACAGCGTGTCTGCCATTTCACCACTTCGGCAATCGGGCGCAAATGTAATGATATTTTTTTGAAAATAAAATATTTTTAAATAAATTAACGCATTAAAAACAGCAAATTAGCACATATTTAACAAATATTAAAACGCAAAACATTTTACAAAAAAAAATCGAAAAATTTATTTTAAACAAAGTATTGCGAGATAACAACTTGCGACCTTAACATTACAAACCGCAAGCGAATAGTTCGCGGGACACACGGGCTACGCAGTAACCCCCAATGGATATTTTGAAACTTTTTAGTTTCAATTTTGGAATTTTGTAGATTTTTTGTCAGATTTGCCGCCTTAAAAGCAATTTTTTAATTTACTTGCAAAACAAGTTATGAAGTTTTGGTTAATTATTTTTTACCTAAAAATTAGAAACGAAAGTATCACGGGCATAAGCCTGTTTAGGATAAAAAAATACCAAAAATTCACTTTTCGAGATACAGCAAATTTTTGTTTTGACGGAGCAAAAAAAATTTTGCTTTGACTGTTTTTTGATACAAAATTCACGAAAATGAACCTTGACAAAATATCCGAACTTTTAGGTGCCGATGCAGCACTTTTGCAGCACGAATGTAAAACAATATCAAAAGACAGGCTGCACACGCCAAGCCCCGACTTTATTGATAAAGTTTTTGCTCAATCGAACAGAACTCCGCAAGTTTTGCGCAGTTTGGCGGCGATGTACAACACGGGAAGGCTTGCGGGAACAGGCTATCTTTCAATATTGCCCGTTGACCAAGGCATCGAACATACGGCGGGAGCTTCTTTTGCGCCTAATCCCGATTACTTTGACCCCGAAAATATCATTAAATTAGCGATTGAGGGCGGTTGTAATGCCGTTGCGACAACTTTCGGCAACTTGGCGATGGTTTCGAGAAAATATGCCCACAAAATCCCTTTTGTTGTTAAAATTAACCATAATGAGTTGTTGACTTATCCGAACAAATTTGACCAAATTATGTACGGCTCGGTCAAAGAGGCATGGAATTTGGGTGCGACGGCGGTCGGTGCGACAATTTATTTCGGTTCGGAGGAATCGGCGAGGCAAATCATAGAAGTAGCGGAAGCGTTCGAACTTGCGCACGAATTGGGCATGGCGACCATTTTATGGTGTTATGCTCGCAACAACGCCTTCAAAAAAGACGGCACTGACTATCACGTTGCGGCTGATATCACGGGACAAGCCAATCACTTGGGCGTTACTATTCAAGCCGATATTATCAAACAAAAACTGCCCGAAAACAACGGCGGTTTTAATGCCGTAAATTTTGCCAAAACGCACAAAAAGGTATATACCGATTTGACTTCCGAAAACCCGATTGACTTGTGTCGTTATCAGGTTGCAAACTGCTACATGGGGCGAATCGGCTTAATCAATTCGGGCGGAGAATCGAAAG
>JBPOJO010000227.1:0-8654 GCA_052033485.1 Bacteroidota bacterium
CTTGGGATTTCTTTCAAAATTTGCTTGGAAGCCCATCATGACGGCTTTGGAAGAGAGAGAAAAGTCTATAGAAACGGCACTTTCGGAAGCCGAAAATGCACGCAATGAAATGAAAAAATTGCAAGCATCGAATGAGGCACTTTTGCAAGAAGCACGTGTAGAAAGAGATGCTATTTTGAAAGAGGCTCGTTCTGCGGCGAATGTTATGATTGAAGAAGCAAAAGAACGCGGCAATAAAGAATTTAACGCCCTGCTCGACAGCGCGCGCACTGAAATTAAGCGTGAAAGAGACGCGGCAATGGCAAGTTTGCAAGCACAAGTTGCTGATTTGACGATTACCGTTGCAGAGAAAATTTTGAGAAAACAACTTGACAATTCTGCCGCTTCGAAAGAGTTGGTCAATGATTATTTGAAAGACCTCAAATTGAACTAAAATTATGTCAGAAGTCAGAATTGCAAGGCGATATGCAAAAGCGTTGATGGATTTGGCAATCGAACACAATTCGCTTGCTGCCGTAAGCGGTGATATGCGTTTAATTGAGGATACTTGCCGCGAAAACAGAGCATTGGTCGTTTCGCTTGCGAACCCGATTATTCATGCGTCGAAAAAAAATGCCATCATTATCGGTATTTTCGCGGGCAAAGTGAGCAACATTACCGAGAAATTAATGACCTTGCTTTGCAATAAACACAGAATTCAATTTCTCTACGACATCAGCACCGAATTTCGCAACGCCTACAATGAGCATCTCGGCATTGAGGTAGCACAAGTAACGGCACCTTTCGCTTTGGATTCGGCTATGAGAACACAATTTGTGGAACTTGTTAAAAAAGTTTCGGGAAAAAGTCAAATCGAATTAACGGAAAAAATTGACGAAAGCCTCATCGGCGGATATATTTTGACCATTAAGGACAGACAGATTGATGATTCCGTGCGCACTCGTTTGCGTCAAATGCGTACAAAATTGACTTTCGCCTAAATGAAATTTTTTTATAGAAAAACTCTTCCTTTAACAATCGGAAGAGTTTTTTTGTCTGTTAGTACATTGTTTTGTCCTGCTTGTTTTTCCATTCCTCAAATACTTTTTTTGCCTCTTCCTGCCCTGTTTGCACAAACGGAATATGTCGTGCGTGAATGTCATTGCATACTTGTCGGTAAAAAAACTCGTCGTCGAAACCGATTTCTTTGGCATCTTCGCGCGTATTACCAAAATAGACTTTTGAAATTCTTGCCCAAAAAATAGCTGACAAACACATCGGACAGGGTTCGCAGCTTGTGTAGAGAACTGCATTTTCTAAGGAAAAATTTTTAATATTTTTACACGCATTGCGAATAGCGACAACTTCTGCGTGTGCGGTCGGGTCATTATTGAGCAAAACTTTGTTGTTACCTTCGCCGATAATTTTTCCGTCCAAAACGATGACAGCGCCGAACGGTCCGCCTTCTCCTTTTTCCGCACCTTGTTTTGATTTTTCAACAGCAAGGCGCATAAATTCATGATGAGTGTGCATTTTATTTTTAGAAAATTAATGTTGTAGAAAAAAAACAAAAAAAATTTACCTAAAAATCTAAAACGAATTCTAAAATGCCCGTTAGGTTGTTTATTGTGCAAAAAAGTACCAATAAACCGGTGTTTTCGCAACCTAAAGCTTACGCTACATTTCGTTTTAGATTTTTTTGTACTATTCCCTTTCGCCTCATAATTTCGTGCATTTTTTGTAGTATGTTTTTCCAAAATCATGCAGGCGAATCAGAATCTTGCCCATCTTTTTACTACGCTTCTATCACCCGAAAGTGAATAAACAAAATTACGCTTACCCATCCAAAAAATACTGTTAAAATGACATTTTAAAAAGTCGACCACTGTCATTATGGTCATGAAGTTCTAAAATGATATTTTGGGTCAAATCTGAATGAGGCGGTATGTTGTCCTTGATGGCTGAAAAAATGTACTGAATATCATATTTTGCGGCAATTTCGCTCACGACTTTTATAAGTTTTAATTTTACTCCGTTGTCATCTCCCGAAATAACATCATCATGATAGACAAATCGAAAATGAGATTTTGTTCTGTAATTTATCAAAACAGACAAATCAAAAGCAACACATAATATTTTGTAATACGTATTGCCGTCGGCTTTGGCAGAATTGGGAAACTCCGGCTTAAAATCTATGTTGAATTGGCTGTTTGGCTTGAGAGTAATAATGGCATCATCGTGCAAAATTTCGCGCACAATTTCGGAAAAGGTTCTGCGAATACACATATACAAATCGTTAGAAACTGTGTTGTTCAAAATCTCTTTGAGTCTGATTTTTAAACTTTCTAACTCTGTTTTTTTGACGGTGTCAATTTCATCAATTTTCTTTTCCATTTCTTCAATTGCTTCTAACTGAGTTTGAAAGCGAACAATTTCTTTTTCGACTTCTGTCAATTGATTTTGATAGACAGTATACTTTTTAAATAAATTGGTGTCTTGGATTAAATCTCTGAATTTTTTACGATTTTTATTAAGATTGATTAATTTAAGAGAAAGTGTTTGAAGTTCGTTTTCTTTTTGAGCCAAAACTTCCTTGATATTTTTATTGCGTTCTTGCGTAATTTGTTTATTAAAAGCCAATAGTTGCTCATAATTGTTAGCTAATTGCGTCGGAAAATGCAAATTTACTTCCTCAAAAAGTTTTTGAACTTTTTCTAAATCAAAATTGAACGGATTACGTATAGCAGTTCTTAATCGTTCTGTTTCATATTGTAATTGATATGAAAGGGTGTTACAGTCGGCTATTTCAATTTCGATTTCTCCGACTAATTGTTGAATGAGTGCTTTATCATGCTCATAAAAGTTAAAACTATTTAATTCATGGGATAAATTAAATTTTATTTCCTCCTTATCTTTTATTTTTTCGAGCAAGGTCGATTTATCTTGTGTATTTATACCGAAGTCCTTTTCTTGCGCTTTAATGGTTTTCCGACTGTCTTTAATGTTTTCTTCCAAGTCATATTTTTGCCTTAAAATTTGAGCATCAAAACCTAACAATGCAAAAAGCAAAGGTTTCCAATCTTTTTCTTTTCCTTTGGCGAATTTAGTGAGTTGAAAAACGGTATTCAATTTAGGTTCATAATCGCCCTGCGCTCGTAAAGAATAATTAATCAAACGGCGATAATTTTCATGTTGCTGTTTGCAAAAATCAAAATCCAAAAGCTCATTCAAATAATTCTTAGCCTTGTCCAAAGAAAGAATTGTATCAAAATTTTCGTACAATAAAAAGCCTTCTTCCGTGATTTCACGGAGTTTAAAAGCTATTTTGTTCGGGTTGTCGACGGTTCGTTTTATGGTTAAGAATTGTCCGGAGTTTAAAAAAATTTCCAAATAAAATTCATATCCTGCGAATTTTGCCGCGCTTGAGTCTTGATAAAAAAAGTGTTTTTGTTTTTCCTTTATTTCTTTTAAAAGCATAAAATCCAATAACTCAGCAATTTTACTTTTGCCTAAATTATGTTGTTTTTTGCCTTTTGAATCGCCGATAATAAGATTCACCCCCCCTTTTTGCAATAAAAAAGAAATATTGTGAAAATCTTTATTGGAATATAATTTACTGAGTTTCATGTATTTTAAAAGCATCAATTTCAGGCAAATATACAATCTTCCCCATTAAAAACAAAAAATCAATGGCGTAGAAGAACAAATCATTTGATTTTTCTCCGAGTTCGTTAATTGTCAATTTGCTCAATTCTTCGTATTTGAGCAAATTGTTTTTTTGAAGTTTTTCAATTATCAATGCACTGATGTTTATAATTGAAAAGTCCAAGTTCAAATATTTGTGTGCTGTTATCATAATTTTCCGATATGACAATTAAAGTACAAATGATGCAAAAAAATCCAAATAAATCGCTTATCTCTTTTTAATTCGGATGCATTTTCTTTGAAAATTATTTCAAAAAGGTATAAAAAGATTTCTTCAAAATTAGTGAAATCAGCTCTTTTAATGTCAATTTTATTGCTCAACTCTGAGGCAAAATTATGATAAATTTCGGTAAATTCCTCATTCGCATCTTGTTGCAAAAAGTCATCAATTTGAGCAAAAAATTGCAAGGAACGCCCTTTTATCTGTGCCTGATAATAATCCTCAGTGAGTTCATTTTTTAAATTTTTTTCGATTTTTGATATGGCGAGCAGATTTTGATTGGTAATACTTTTTAAATCTTTAACATTTTTTATTTGATTTCCAAATGCTACAATGACTTCTTTGATGTCAGAATCTGTTAAAATAAACGGCATGGTAAAACTGTCAAGCCTAAATTGTTTAAGAATTTCTCTGTTTTGCGCAATAAAGCGATGCAATGTTTCCTTTCCTATAATTGCAACATTAGGCGCACCGGTTTCACTTTTTATGTAATTTACGGCGTTTTCCCTGCTTTCGGTTTCTTTCCTGTTCGTGAATAGCAAATAATTATCCACTTCCTTTTTTGACACCAATACTTTTATTTTTTCAATTTCCGAATTAATGATACTTTTTTGATTCCCGTAAAAGGCTTTGTCTGAGCAACTTGCGTTATAGTCGGATGTGTGTTTTGCTTGTATAATAAATTTCCCACTCCATGATTCAACTTTTGACGGAAATTCATTTGCTTTACCTTCAAATCTTCCGTCGCGTCCGCCGTCTCTTCCTTTTGAGAAACTTACTACACCGGTGCCTAAAATTTTTTGACAAATTGAGTTAATCATTTGCTCAAATTCATCATCGGACAAGTTTTCTAATCTGTAATCCATGTTAAAATATTAATTAACAACAAAATTAATCAAAAAAAACGTGAACCTTTTCGGTAATGAAAAGTTATTTCCTGTGAAAATGCAAAAAAATGTACACAAGAGCAAATAAAATTTGCATTTTTTGAATTTTTACCCTTAAAAACTACCGAAAATGAATGCAACACCGCAAAAAAACACCTTAAAAAGCTACTTTGAACTCGGGGAGGTTTTCAGGTATTTTTCAAGAATTTTTACCAAAGAAAAATCAGGCAACTTTAATCTCCGAATCATGCACGGAATCAATAAAATTGCCATCGTAATGTTTTTTCTTGCTCTGATTTTTCGTCTGATAAAATCCCTAATCGCTTGAATTATCATCAAAAAAATGCCCCAAATCATTCTTAAAATGTTTTGGGGCAAAAATTTAAGCCTTTTCGTCTTTCAACTTTTCTTCCAAAAGTTTTATTCTTTCGTACAATTCGGGAAGTTTTCGAATCATAATAAATTGTTTTTTCATCTCGCGAATATCCGTTGCGGGCGCACCTAAAACAGTTGTTCCGGCTTCAGAAATCCCCTTTGAAAGTCCAGCTTGCGCGCCGATAGTTGTTCTGTCAGCAACTTTAACGTGCCCGACGATGCCTACCTGCCCCGCAATGACGCAATTTTTACCGATTTCGGTAGAGCCTGAAATGCCGGTGAGTGCCGCGATAACGGTATTTTTTCCAATTCGTACATTATGCGCAACTTGAATGAGATTGTCGAGTTTTACTCCGCTCTCAATCACGGTTGAGCCCATTGTTGCACAATCAACAGTCGTATTCGCGCCGATACTCACATCGTCTTCGAGTATGACGTTGCCCACTTGCGGTATAGCCTTAAAAGTGCCGTCCGGCTGTGGGGCAAAACCAAAACCGTCGCTTCCGATAACCGCCCCCGCATGAATAACGCAGCGATTTCCGATAATCGTGTCGGGATAAATTTTAGCTCCTGCGAAAATCACCACGTCGTCGCCGATTTGCGAGTTATCGCCTATGTAGGCGTGCGGGAAAATTTTGCAATTTTTGCCTACTTTGACATTGAAGCCAAGATAAGCGAAAGCGGCAATGTACACATTTTCGCCTATTTGCGCGCTTTCATGAATAAACGAGTTTTTTTCTATGCCGTTTTGCGCGGCAGACTTCATTTTTTCATATTCCGCAAGCAAAATACCGAATGCCGCGTAAGGGTCTGAAACTCTGATGAGTGTTGTGTTGATTTTTTCTTTCGGCACAAAATCATCGGCAACCAACACTGCTCCCGCGTTCGTTGTGTATATATAGCTTTCGTATTTTAGGTTAGCCAAAAAAGCTATTGAATCAGGTGTTCCTTCCTGAATTTTCGCTGCATTTCGTATAGCAGTATTTCCGTTGC
Organism: Bacteroidota bacterium; assembly: GCA_052033485.1. Classification (GTDB taxonomy): domain Bacteria; phylum Bacteroidota; class Bacteroidia; order Cytophagales; family Bernardetiaceae; genus JBPOJO01. Next base: position 6,160 of record JBPOJO010000227.1, read on the forward strand.
CTTCAACTTTGCCGTTTATCAGCCCTGCAATTTGATTGACCGTAAATTCCATATAGGTTGTAATCAAAAATTTTAAAGCAAGTTAAAAAAAGCAGTTTATTTCGAATAAAACTAAACACAATTGAACCTCTTTGAAGAGAAATTCTATTTTTTAGTATCCATTTATCAAAAAAAATGAATGTATTTTGCGTTCGCGCTTCAAGACATTAACATTTAAAATCGAATTTTGGATAATACTGTTTTCTCACCGAAATTTAACCGAAATTAATTTGCCGTAAAGTTACAAATTTTACTTGTTTGCGCAAAAGCATTTGACAAAAATTCCTTGCAGGAATAAAAACTGAACGAAAAATTATTTTCTTTTCTTTTTTAACAATAAATCGCCGCCTTCCGCTTTGTCGCCGAGTAAATAAAGGTATTCACAAAAATTTTTCTGTTGTAAATTAAGTTGAAAAAAAAGGTCATACCCATAAAAAGAGTGCATGCTGTCCTCTTCAAATAGTTTTCGAAGTCCGCCGAGCAAACTGCCGCTTGCCGCGCCTTTTTTTTCCGAAATAATGCGCCTTGAAGTGAAAAAATCAACATTTTCAAATTTACTTCTTTCCGCTTTTTCGACAAAAATCTTATTGAGTTTGCAGTCAAAAATGAATAATTGATTGCGTGCCGCTACAGTTTTGAAAAGTTCAATGACAAACGAAGCCGGCAAATCGTTCCCGTCCGACTCACTCGAATAGGTTTGCAAATAAGTGTCGTGATTGGGAGAAAAATCGTTTGTTTTGCCCGAAAAAATAAAAATTAAATTGTCGTTTGTTTTGATATTGCGCGAAATATCACGAATTGCGGCAATTAATTTTTCTTTTACGGCATCTTTACCGATTAATCGCCAAGTATTAAGCTTTCCGAAATTTTCAAAAGATTGGTTAAAAATTGAATCCAACGCCAATAAGCGCGCCTCATGACCGAGCAGGGAATCTTGTTTTTGATAAAAATCAGAGCCAAAAATGAGCAAATAATTGTGAATTTCTTGCTTTTTATCACGCCTTATAATAAAGAATTTTTTTTCGGCGGTTAAACCTTCGTAATTAATCCCCGAAATATTAATTTCGTTAATTCCTCTACGAAGCGGAACTAAAACAGAAAAACGGTCATTTTCAACTGTCCCGACTATACCGTTAATGACAACTTCCGCGCCGCCGTCCTCGTCAATGAGTAAGCCCTCAATGATTTCAGCGGCATTTTCGGTATAAAAAGTATCTGTTTCAAAACCGGGCTGAGTGATTAAAATTGTCGGAGGACTTGGCAAAATAACTACCTCTTTCTTTTTATTTCGTTTCAAAGTGGATTTCGTACCGGATTTGGCTATTTTATAGGCTTCTTTGATTTGCTCATTTTTAGGATTTTTTTCATAAAATTTTTGCAAATATGGTTTTGCAGCTTCAAAATATGGATTCGGAACCTGTGTAATCATGTATTTGGGGGTTTGTTTAAGGTAATTAATTCCTTGGTTAAAAAACATTTCACCGATGTTGTAAATAGGCAATAAATTTTGCTTATTTAATTCATAGACTTTGTTCCAATATTTTTCAGCGTCGCGCAAACGCCCGATTTTACGATGTAAAAAAGCTAAATTATCCAATACCTGCGGGTTATTTTCTTCGGAAAGTGGTTCTAAAAGGTCGAGCGCGGCAAAATAATCACCTGTTTTTGCCAAATAATTCACTTTAGCAAAGAAAAATGTAGAGTCGGTCGGGTGGTGATGTTGAGCTTCGGCACATATTTTTAGGGCTTTTTCATAATCTTTTTCTGTTTCGGCTTCTATAAAAAGCAGCATTTTAAAATAATCAGCATCAAATTGTTCGCGCCTAAAAAGCTCATAAAGCGTGTTTTTACTTAAATTGTAGGTTTTAGTTTCCCAAGAAATTAACAATAGTTTTTTTAATAATTTAACGTTTGTAGGTTGCAAACGCAAAGCAGCCTTATAGAAAAAAATTGCTTTTTCGTTGTCGTTTTTTGCAAGCGCATTGACTGCGTTATTGTATAAAAAAGCAAATAATGCTTTCATTCTTATATCTGCTTGAAAACAAACGGATTCCTGAGCAGTATCTTGCGGCGAAAGAAAAAGGGCTTCTTTGTAAGCGGCAAGCGTTTCTTCCAAAAAAATATCCTGAGAAATTGTACTTTCACGAACAAGTGCGTCGTAGACAATCCCTTTTGTAAAGTACAAAGCGGCACGCGGAACAAGGGTGTCAGAAAGTGCGACAGTCATCATTTCGTCCATGTCCTTTTTGGCTTCCCATGTCAGTTTTTGCGCAATTTTCTCCTGAATGTCACTCAGAGTTGTTTGCGCAAGTGTCAGTTTTGAAAAAAGAAAAAAGCAGAGCAAAAAAAATGTAAATAAACGCATTTTTTTAACTTTAAAATTTACAACAACATAAAAAAAGTCATAAGCCTTTCCAAAATTGCATATATAAGACAATTTTAAGCATCAATTTTAG
>JBPOJO010000267.1:0-3023 GCA_052033485.1 Bacteroidota bacterium
TCGCAATGCCCGCAACCCAATTTGCAAGAAAATCTGCTCCTACGCTGACAACAACATCTGCTTTGCTGAAATCATAAAAAGGAACATAAGCCTTTTTATGCGACAATTCATGCGCTTTCTGAATACCGTAATGCGACAAAGCATCGTAAGTTACCAACTTCGTGCTTGCGTATTTGACGGTAAAATCAGCGATTAATTTTTTTACGGAAGGGCTTAAAATCGTGTTGCTCACGATGCGAATGTTCGAAGCGGATTGCAAACCGGCAATAACCGACTTGTCAATGTCCGCCCATTTAGCATCGTTTGCGCCTGACTTCGCACCTTTCAGTTTTTCAGAGTCATAAAGGTCTAAGATAGAAGCAGAAACACGCGCATTAACCCCTCCTTTTGTGAGCGGGCAAAGGGTGTTTCCTTCGACTAAAATCGGGCGACCTTCGCGCGTTTTGACGACAATGGAGGCAAATTCGCCGCCGTCGTAAAAAGCAGAAGCGTAATAGTTCGCAATTCCGGGTTCAACGCTTTCGGGCTTATTGAGGTAGGGAATAGCTTTTTTGACGGGTGTTTCGCAGGCTGCCAAAGAAACCGCCGCAACGCTGAAACCCATCATTTTTAAGAAATCACGTCGCGATGTTCCTTCGCTTTGTGTATTGTCGCCGTAAGCGTCTTTTATCGGCAATTCTTCGGGAAATTCTTTCGCGGCATTTTTGATGAACTCGGGGTCATTCGTAAGCTGCTCAAGCCCTTTCCAATATATTTTGTTATTGCTGTCCATATTCGAAGCGAAAAATTTTGAGGTGAAATTGAATTACAAAGGTAAATTAGTAGTGACATTTACCACACTCTAAACCTCCAATGTCTTCGACCTTAACCGGTTCTTTCGTTTTGGAAGTGTGTATTTTCACAAACTTCTCGTAATAACCGTTGTCTTTTGCTTGTACCTCCGTTTTTCTGTGACAAGCAACACACCAACCCATCGTTAAGAGCGATGCTTGTTCAACAACTTCCATTTCCTGCACTTGACCGTGGCAAGTTTGGCACTCAATTTTACCCACCGAAACGTGTTGCGAGTGGTTAAAATAAGAAAGGTCAGGCAAGTTGTGTACGCGCACCCATTGTATCGGCTCATCTTTTTCAATTGCCGCATAAATTTTTTGAATTTCGGGTGAGGTATTGCGTATGGTGTTGTGGCAGTTCATACAAATATTGGCAGAAGGAATACCGGCAGATTTGCCTCTTGATGCGCCCGTGTGGCAATATTTGCAATCAATTTCGTGATATCCCGCGTGCAATTTGTGCGAAAAGCGGATAGGTTGCGTCGGAGCGTAACCTTGTTGAACACCGATGGAGAATAAACCCGCCAAAACTGCTTTGACGGCAATGCCGGCAAAAAGAAGTCCTGCTAAGCCCATAAAACCGGGTGAGCGCATCAAAGAACCGATGTCAAAAAGAGACTCTTCGAGGTTTTCTCTTTCGTCATCACTGAGGTTTTTGTCGCGAAGCTTTAAAAATTTAGAAAGTGCGTTGGCAAGTACCGCCATGGCAACCAATACAATCAAAAGCAAGCCGCTTAAAACCGCAATAACGAGTTTAAGGGTTCCGGAAGCAACATCGGAGGTAGAATCGTCCGCGGAAGCTGTTTCGGTTTTGGCTTTTTTAGATTTTTTGGCAGGTGTTGCAGCAGCTTCTCCGCCTCCTCCTTTGCTTGATTCGCTTTGAAGGTAAGAGAGAATTGACTTGATTTCATCATCAGAAAGCCCGAAAGGCGGCATATAGCCCATGGCTTTAAATTTTTCATACAAGTCTTTCGCGTACGGGTCGCCGCTTTCAATGGTTTTTTGGGGGTTTTTGATAAAGCCTACTAACCATGGTACTTTCTGACGTTTGGTAACATCTTTCAGGGCAGGACCAACTATTTGCTGGTCAATGGCGTGGCAGTGTTTACAATTCGCGTCGAAAAGTTCCTTGCCCTTTGCCAAAACCGCCGCATCAGTTGAAAGCCCGTCACCGTCCTGCGCAATAACCGCAGTAAAACTCAAGCAGAACAGCATGAGTGCAGCGGTAAAGTTGTAGAACAAGCTACGAATCGATTGACGTATTAGCATTTTTGTAAAAATTGAATCTGTCAAAATGACTATTTTATAGTCGGAGTCAGTGCAAATGTAATAGCGAAAAAAAATCAAATCAAACAACCTTTCCTTATTTTTTACGTTAAGGGGGGAGTGTATAAAGTTAAATCGCTAAATATCAATATTTTACATTGAATATTTTTTTTAATTTAAGATAATTTAGAATGTTTCTAAATTGATTTTTAATTTTATTCGGCAGTTCGCAAAGATTAAAAATTCAAAAAAAGAAAATAAATATCTATAAAAAATTCTACCGTTTCTTGCCCACTCTCGGCAAAAACGGAATCAATTTTACGGGTAAGGAGAAAAGCGCGGAAGTGTAGCTATAGTTTGTTCAGATTTGCCCAAAAAGTTTCCCCGCATGTAGGTAAAAAACGGAATAATTAGGCACGTTTGTTAATGCGTATTATGTCCTTTAAAACTTTCGCCGTTGCTTGTGTCCTCACAAGCGACTTGCTTTGCTAATTGAACGAAAAACGCACCTCAAAAAATATTTTCAAAAAATTTGGTTTTTGAAATTTTTAGCTTAATTTTGCCTTGTGTTTTGGACAAAAAAACTTTTCAATCATGAACAAATACATTTCCCTCGCTGTCATCGCAACTTGCGTAACTTTTTCGGCTTGCAACAATGAGAAAGCGGCTGAATCCACTGAAAATACCACCCCTTCAGTCTCCAAACCAACTACTGCAACTACTGAGGATACACCTACTGTTGTTGCTGAAACAACTCCAACTACTGAATCAAACCCTGACGCATCTACTACGACTGCAAAAACAGAAATCACCAAAGCACCATCTACATGGGAAATCAATGGCAAAGCATACACTTTATCACAACTCAAAGAAGAAATAAAAACAAATAAAAAGTTACAAAACATTGTCAGTGATTTGGAAATA
>JBPOJO010000698.1:0-4318 GCA_052033485.1 Bacteroidota bacterium
GCGGTACATTGCGCAAGCTGAAGCTCGCGGTACATTGTGCAAGCTGAAGCTCGCGGTACATTGCGCAAGCTAAAGCTCGCGGTACATTGCGCAAGCTGAAGCTCGCGGTACATTGCGCAAGCTGAAGCTCGCGGTACATTGCGCAAGCTGAAACTCGCGGTACATTGCGCAAGCTGAAGCTCGCGGTACATTGCGCAAGCTAAAGCTCGCGCTACATTGCGCAAGCTCGCGGTACACTCCGGCTAAATCGTTACAAAAAATCAATTTCCGCCGTTCTTTTTCTTTCCGATTCCTAATTTATTTAAGCCGTCTTTTAATTTATCCCCTTGTTTGAGCAAAGCATCTTTCGCTTTTTCGGTAACGGGGCGATTCGTCGTGTCATTTTGAATGTCGGCGATAACGTCTTTTCCGGATTCTTTGGCTTTTTCTTTGGCGGCATCTTTCATTTTGTCCTTAAATTTTGCCTTTGTAGCCTCTTTATCCAACTCAACTTTCGGATTTGCGTAATTCCCCGTTACAAGAAAATCCAATTTAATTCGCTCATCTTGTATCAATTCCGCCGTATTCATGCCGAACCACTGATTGAGTTTTTCTGCGATGTCTTTTTTCGGTACGTCGAGCAAAACTTTGTAATCAATCGTGCCGTCCATGCCTGCCGAGCCGGAAATTGTGGCTTTATTTTCGCCGAGCGCAACGTCAAACGGTTCGTTTTTCATTCTGCCGTTTTGAAAACTTGTTTTCACAAGAACGTCATTGACTTTATTGGAAAAACTGTTTTTGCCCGTAATTTTAGCGATTCCGCTGACTATTTGTTCGTCTCCGAAAACTAAATTGGTCAGATTTAGTAATCCGCCGCCGGAAAGAGTCGTAAAATCAGGCATCATGTCGGGTTTCAAATTGCCGCTTAATTTTAAGCCCGTATTCATCATTCCTTCCACTTTTTTGGCAATCGGTGCCATCGTTTGAACAGTCGTAAAATTTTGGAATGCAGCGGGAATACTCAAATTTTTAATTTGCATATCAAAATCAAAGCTCGGTTTTCTCAAATTTTGTGCGTTGTAAGCTCCGTTTGCCACAAAAGAACCGCCGGCAGTGTTAAAAGCTAAATTTTGCATTTTAACGATTCCGTCTCTAATGACAATGATTCCGAGCATATTATCGAGGTTCATTTTGTCATACAAAACTTTTTTGATGTCGGATTGAAAAGTAAAATCAACGTCTTTCGGCACTTCGATAACGCTCATCGCTTCTTCGGGCGTGTCGGGCGTTTCTTCGTCGCTCATCCACTCATTGACGTTGAAAGATTCGGATTTCATGTTCATTTTTCCCTTGAGAACAACCGGTTCTTTGCGCAAACCGATAGAATGAAAACCGTAAGCCAAATAATTTTCAAGCCCGCCGTCGAGCGCAATGTCGCTTTTTCCGAGAAAACCTTTAAAATTCTTTAAAATCATTTGCTGCGGCGTAAAACTGACCTCCGCAGTTTGAATTTTCATGCCTTGCGGCAAATCGGTTGAACTAAAATCAAGTCCGGTAACGAGCATTTTTCCCGAAGTCGGCAATTTATCATATCTCCCCGCATCAATATCGGACATTTTGCCTTTCGTTTGAATATCCGCATTGATAACGCCTTTGAGATTCATGCCCTCGAGTGGGTAAATTTTGGTAATTTTTTCCAAATCAATTTTGCCCTCACAAAAAAGATTATAGGTGTAATCGTTCAAATTATCCACCGTTCCGGACATTCTGAAGGGGTCTTTATCGAGCAGAAAATCTAAATTTTCAATTTCAATATGAAAATCAGCCATTTTTCCCGAATGATTGACGGCACTTGCGGAAAGTTGAAGTTCTTCGAGCGGCGCGGGATAGGCAGACGATTTAATGAAACCCTTTTCAAGTTTCATTTTTGCGTCCGTCTGCGGAATAATTTGCTGCGCTTCGTCATAATTTCCTTTTGCTTTCACATCGAGTGCGAAATCACCTTTCATGCTCAGCCCTTCCATCGGAAAAATTTGCGACAATTCGGCAAGATTAATTTTCGCGGCAACTTCGGCATCAATCAGGTACTTTTTCAAGCCCTCAATGCGAACGCGCCCATTGACGGGATTTTTGCCCAAGTTTAAGGCAAATTTTTTGAGGTCAATAATCGTTTTGTCCAAGTTGCCCGTCTTATTTTCGACAGACAAATCAAAATTCACTTTTGATACGGCAGTCGGAAGTTGAGGGTATTGAAAAAAGCCATTGTTAACCTTTAATGTGATGCCGAATTGCGGCAATTTATTTTTCTTTTCGTCGTATTCGCCGGTCGCAAAACCGCTGAAAGAAAAATCCCCTTCCGCTTTTAAACCTTGATAGTCTTTGGTGAAAATTGCGGGAATGAGTGAAAGTAAATTTTTAAATGAATTTTTTTCGATACCGAATTTTAAATCCATGTTCATCGGCATCATTTCCGGCATTTCAATAAAACCCGAAAAATTAAAATCTAAGTCATTGATTTTAAAAAAGTTATCTCCGATTGTGTAACGGTTTTTACTTTGGTCAATATTGACAACCGCATCGGCTTCGAGGCTGTAACGATAGCGCGTTCCGGCAAAAAGCAAATCAAAAAGCCCGATTTGAGTTTTGGTGCTGAGGTCAAAAAGAGCAGTTTGAATGTCGCCCGAACCCTCGTGGTCGAGTTCGGCAATATGCAGTTTCGTTTTATTCGGCACGTCATCAAAAATTATATCGGCATTTTTGATTTCCCAAAAATCTACACCGAGCGCGAAAGGTTTTGCGGCTTCGTCTTCCTCCTCCGGCTGCGGCTTAACGATGTCAAAATTTGCAGTGCTGTCTTTCAAAATTTTCAGTCGAATGACCGGCTCTTGCAAGGATATACTTTTGATTTTGATTTTATCTTCAAAAAGGCTCGTGATGGTAATTTCTGTCGAAAAATTCTTAACCGAAAATAAAGTATCGCCCTCAAAGCGTTCTTTTCCTGTGATGAGAAAATTTTCAAGCCCGACGGAAATATTCGGAAAATTCGTTAAAACGGAGAGATTGAGGTCAGAAAAACTGACTTTTGCATTGAGATATTTATCTATACTTTTATCAACAGTTTCCTTAATTTTGTCTCCGAAAAGAAAGGGAATTGTGAATAAAAATGCAAAAAAGACGACTGCGATACCGGCAAAAATTAAAAAAAATTTCTTCATAACAAGCTCTTTTTTTGTTGATGTTTGTGTAAATGCACAAAAGCAGGCAAAATAACGCCGCTTTGTGCCAAAGATGCAATTTTTTTTGTAAAATTGCAATTTTCTGAAAAATTAGTTGTGCGCGCAACTGCATTTCGCAATGCACGTATACAAAAAGCTATAGAAGTTTGTTTTGACTTGTTTTCTCAAAGTACGTTCACTTCGGCATTAAAATTGTTTTATGTTTGCAAAAAATATTCTTATCGAATTTTTTTTGTGTTCTGCTATGTTTTTTTTGGTTTGTAATTTGATTTTTGTAATTTGCGGCTTAATAGCCTAAAGCAGTTCTGTTCAATGGAAAAAAAAATGTCCACTATTCTTTTGGTTGTTGATGACGAGCCGGATGTGCAGTTGTTAATGAAGCAAAAATTCAGAAAAGAAATCAGAGATGACGAGTACGATTTTCTTTTTGCCGCAAACGGGGTAGAAGCCTTAGAAATCTTGGAAAAAAATCCGGGTGTTGAGGTAATTTTATGCGACGTAAATATGCCGCAAATGGACGGAATTACCCTGCTTTCAAAAACAAGGGAGCTTAATCAAACCGCGCAAACCATCATTGTTTCGGCTTACGGCGATATGCGAAATATACGTCGCGCTATGAATCACGGCGCATTTGATTTCGTTACAAAACCAATCAATTTTGGAGATTTAGGGGCTACGATTGAAAAAACTATTCGGCACGTCAAAAAGCTGAAAGAAAATATTGAAGAAAAAGAGCAGCTTTACAGTGAATTAGCGCGTTACAACAAGGAACTTGAAGAGCGCGTTGCCGAACGAACTGCCGAAATTTCCCTACAAAAAGCCATCATAGAAGGCAAAAATCAAAGCATCACGGAAAGCATCAATTACGCGAAAAGAATTCAAGAAGCCTCTTTCCCTTCCGTCGAGATTTTGAAAGCTGCCGTGCCTGACTCATTTGTTTTTTTCCGCCCGCGTGATATTGTGAGCGGCGATTTTTATTGGTTTGCCCACAAAAACGGAAAATTTGTGGTTGCCGGCGTTGATTGTACCGGACACGGCGTTCCCGGTGCCTTTATGTCCCTGATTGGTAACGATTTACTGAACGTCATTGTCAGTGCGCGCGG
>JBPOJO010000459.1:0-4848 GCA_052033485.1 Bacteroidota bacterium
TCAAAAGGCGATATTATTTATGCTTTGCGTGGTATGCTCTCTGATGAAGAAAAAAATCATTCAAGAGATGTTTTGGAATAAAACTGTGCTTGGAAATATTGAATTTAAAACCAAAAACCAGCTGAAATCAAAAATTCCAATCGCTTCTCGCGCCCCGAATTTCGATAATGGAATATTTGTTCATGATTTGTGGTTTGAAGAATACGATCTTCTGCACGAATATACGAATTTTCGGTCGGTTTTATTTAACCACCGAAAGTAAAACCGACAATGTCTAAACCGACAAATTGATGCTGCTCGTTGTAGATAGGTCCCGAAAGAATGTCATTGTCGTCTTGATAGAACTCAAAACGCCCAAAAAGTCCCGTTTTATTGCTGAATTTCCTTTTGGCAATCAAACTTCCGCTACAAACAGTTGACAAAGCATTTTTGCCGTCGAGCCGTGAATGGGTCTGTGTCCCAAAATTCAATTCCAAAGCACCTTCCCACCGCTTATTTTTGTAGATTAAAAAAAAGTCCTGATAGGTTCTGAACTTATTAACCGCACTTGAATCGGAGGTTTCATTAGAAAAAAGCACATTGTAAGAGAGCAAAATTTTGTCATTTGGCTCCGCTATTGCGGTAAATCCATACGTTTTGTGTTTATTTACTTGCACAAAAGAGTTGTAAGAATTGAACATATTTACTTGCAACATCAATTTATTGTTCAAACGATGACTGAGTTTAATGCCGCTCAAAAAATATGGGTCGTAAAAAGTTGTTAAAGCAACACCGACATTAATATTTTCGCGGGGTTGGATAGATTCGCAACCTAAATGCGTGCGAAAAAAGCCGACATCAAACCATGTGTTTTGGAATAATTTGAAGCCGATATTGGCTTCTTGGAAAAAGTTCATCACGGGCGACCAAGCAGATTTTGGAATATCTCCATAGTGCAAAGTAAAAATTCCGCGAACTTTTTCGGAACTGTAACGCGCCGATAATTGTACGATATTGATACCAAAAGCATTGCTTTTCGGTGCTACAGTCGGAAACTTTTGAAAAGCATCAGTTCCGACAGAATCAGTGTAAAAACCGTAATAGGCATCAACATAGCCGCTGATAATCAAAGAACGATTCAGACTGTCTCTGCGCAAGCCGGCATTAAAAAGCATAAATCTTTCCTCAAAGCTGACATCAAGCATTTTATCTATTTTTTTGCGAACACTGTCTAAAAGAACATTATGATGAATGCTGTCCAAGTCGGGCTGCGTTTTAATGGGCAAAAAATTCTGATGGTAAGTATAGCCGATAATAAGTTGTTTGGGGAGCTTATCACCTGCTTCAAGTTTATTCCAAACAAGAATTTGGCTGATTTCAATTTTGTACAATTGCGCAATCACTGTAATATTTTCCGATGCTTGCAAGATGTGATATTGCGGCACTGCAAGAAGAGTATCTCTTACTTTTTGAGCAAGAATTAGAGAAGAGAAAGTAAAGATAAATAAAACAAATAAAAAATAAAATTTCATAGAAATATGTGAAAAAGTTCTGATTTAAAATTTTTTCTGCGATTAAAATTTAAATTCATCGCATATTTGATTTTAAGTACAATTTTCAAACCAAAAAACAAAATAAATCTTAGCTAATTTACCTAAATTTCATTTCAGGTTACTTTTGAGATTAACGATTCTGTGAATATTTTTTAGGTTATCAAAAAACGGCAAAGTTATTTGATTTTAAAACTGAAAATAAATAAACGGTTGTAAATCAGAGCTTTTTACTTGATAAATTATCAGTATGACCAAAACAATAATAAATGCCTTGGCAAAGTCGGGAATGCCAAAAAGAACATCTGAAAGTTTTTTCTCCCACTGTTCCGGCAGCCAATGAATCGCATAACCGAAAGCAATCATACCGTAAATTTTGGCATAAGCAAGGATATTTTCCCCGATAAGTTCAAAACCGAAATTGTCGAATATTTGTAAAATCATCATGAGAGCAGATTCCGTATCGGAAGCTCTGAAAAAAATCCAACAAAAACACACAAAATGGAAGGTCAAAAAGCCCGTAAACAAATTGCTGCGCATAAATGCGGGCATTTTTTTGTCTATACCGTTGTTGAGATAAAATTTATGAATCGCCAACGCGCCTCCGTGTAAAGCCCCCCAAATCACAAAACGCCAAGCTGCACCGTGCCATAAACCGCCGAGCAACATGGTTAAAAACAAGTTAAAATAGGTGCGAAAACGCCCTCCGCGATTGCCGCCGAGCGGAATATAGAGGTAATCTTTGAGCCAAGTAGACAATGAAATGTGCCATCGTCGCCAAAAATCTGTAATACTGACGGACTTGTAAGGAGATTCAAAGTTTTTCGGGAGCTCAAAACCGAGCAGTAAAGCGATACCGATGGCAATATCCGTATAGCCCGAAAAATCGCAATAAATTTGTAAAGCATAACCGTAAATGCCCATCAAAACTTCAAATCCGGAATAACGCATTGCGTCGCCGAAAATTCTTTCAACGTAATTGACTGAAATATAGTCTGATATGAATATTTTTTTAACAAGTCCGATGAGTATCAAAAATACAGCTCTTTGATAATTTTCGTTTGTCAGTTCAAATTTTTTGTAGATTTGTTCAACAAATTCATTTGCTCTGACAATCGGACCCGCAACCAACTGAGGAAAAAAGCTGACAAAAAAGGCAAAATCAAAAATATCATGAACAGGTTCTATGCGTCTGCGATAAATATCAACCGAATAACTGATGGTCTGAAAAGTGAAAAAGGAAATTCCGACCGGCAAAAAAATGTTTTTGGTTTCGAATTTTGAGGCAAAAATTTCATTTAAGAGGAGTGTCAGATAGTCCTTTTTTTCAAAAAAACTGTCTAAACCTAAAAATTCGGCAATCAAACTGTTGTAGGTATCGGCTAAAAAAAATGTGTATTTAAAATATGCCAAAATCAATAAATTAGCGACTACGCTCGTGCGTACAAGCATTTTTCGCCGTGATTGATTCTGCGTTTCAAATATTTTTTTCCCGATATAATAATCAATCACCGTTGAAACCAACAAAAGACTGACATACCAACCGCTTGAAAGGTAGTAAAAATAAAAGCTAAAAGCCAACAAGCCCATATTCCGGACGCGGATATGGTGATAAAAAAACTGATAAAAAACCAACATCGCCCCGAAAAGTAACCAAAAAAAGGCATCGGTAAAGATAAGCGGTTGATTTTCAATATAAAATAACTTGTCCGGCATCTCTTGTTTCGTAAAAAGCGTGCAAAAGTAAAAATTTTTTTAATACAAAAGTATTTTTTGTAATTATTTTTTTTCTGAAAACTGCCTTTTTTTGCAACGCGATTTTTCAAAATCGTGCAGGCGAATCAGATTTTTGCACATTATTTTACTGCGATTCTATCCCCCGAATGGGAATAGACTTTTTGCCGTTCTTGGTATCTGCTTTATGTCGTTGTTTGTGTCATCACATACGACAGTAGAGCTTCCTTTTTTATTCATCAAAAAACTTACGATAATTTAACAAAACAAATTGCACAGCAGTTTTGAGGCAAAGTTGTTTTGAATGTGAAAGCGGTTTAGTATTAACTTTTTGTTCACACAAACGCGCATCTTTTTCAATTTCAACATTCAAACTTCCGCCGGTTTCCGTCCTCACGAGGCTGTCTTGGTGATTAAAAATGACTTTTACGAAATCTTCACGCGACACTTTCCAAGAATACGCATTCAATTTTTTTCGTTTAAAAAACGAAACCGAAAAACTATTTTCCGAGAGTGTATCCACAATCGCATAAGTTTGGTAAATTTTTTCGTTCATTTTTGTCCCGTGCCGTTCAATTTGCTCATAAAGTTGAAAATGATAACCTTCAAATGAGGAATGCGCCTGCACAAAATTTGTTAAATTTTGTGTTTCGGCGGGGTCGTGATGCTCCCGACTGAGCGTGTACCAAAACGATTTTTGTTTATGAATGTTAAAAGCATTTGCACTGATGAAGCCGTCTTTGTCATTTTTGCTCATGTTCAAAAAGGTTTCTGTTGCGTCCGCAAGCCATTTTCCCGCCTCAGAACTTGTGTAGGACATCAATTCGGCAATTTTAATTTTCGACGGCGGCGAACCTGTGATGTCGTTAATGATTTTAGTTTTCACTTCGTCGTGAATAATTTTTGCCTCATTGCCTAAAAAAGCAGTTTCCGTTAAGATTTGTGCGAGGTATTTTTTGCCCGATTCATATTCTAAAAAAGTGTGAAAACGAAGTGAATCTGCAAGTTCAAAATTCAGTCGCAAGGCGGCATCATGCGACAGTGCCTTTTTTAGATTTTCATCAGCTAAAATTTCCTTGCTCTTTTGCAAAATTTCGTTAAAACTTTGGCAGGGTTGAAACGCAGAAAACAGCATTTTTTGCATCAAAAGTTGAGAAATTCGCTTTTTCGCATCAAGCAATAAAAATGCGTTTTTTTGACATTCGGCATCTTTTGTTTTTCTATCCTCTTGTGAAAGGGCATTCAGTTTGTTAATTTCGAGGGTCAGGCGATTTTCTTCCGTGTCGGAAACAAATTTTTGCGCTTCGGGTTGCAGCCAAAGCACTTTTCCGACAGCAGGCGCATACTCATTTTCGCGCCCTGTCGCGAGCAAACTGTCGCGCAAAATGCTTAAAAATTTAACACGAATCTTTCTTTTTAAGAGTTCTTTACATTTGGGCAGCAAAAAAGTGTTTTTTTCTACATCTTTGTAAAAAATTTCCGCGTCCTCAATCGTTTTAAATTCCTTTTCAGCAACGGAGGCATTGAGTGCGTCAAAGGCAATTTCGGCACTTTTTGCACTTTCTCCGATACATTCCGCTTCTGT
>JBPOJO010000794.1:0-5964 GCA_052033485.1 Bacteroidota bacterium
ATAACGAATCAATTCACCTCCCGCTACATCAACAATCGTATTGACCATTTTGTCGAGAAAATAACGGTCGTGCGAAACGACAATGACCGCTCCCTGATAGGTGGTCAAATAATTTTCGAGCCATTCAATAGAGGGCAAATCCAAGTGGTTGGTCGGTTCGTCGAGCATTAAAAGTGAAGGGCGTTGCAAAAGCAACTTGGCAAGCATGACGCGCATACGCCAACCGCCCGAAAATTCGCGCAAGGGACGCGGCAAATCGGCGGTCGCAAAACCTAAACCTTCCAAAATTTCTTCCGCTTGCGATTTCATGGTATAGCCGCCTCGCCCCTCAAATTCCGCTTGCAAATTTCCCAAGCGTTCAATCATTTCGTCGGTGTAGTCGGTTTCAAGTTTTTTGAGAATATCGTCAATTTCACGCTGAATGTCGTGCAAATTGCCGAAGGCTTGCATCGCAACGTCCAAAATACTCTCGTCCGTCAGGTATGAAAGCAAATCTTGATTCAAAAAGCCGATTGTGCAGTCGTTGCTGCGTGAAATAACACCTTCGTCGGGCTGATATTCACCGACAATCATGCGCAAAAGGGTAGATTTTCCCGTACCGTTTGCGCCGATAAGACCGATTCTGTCGCGGTCTTTTATTTGCAAAGAGGCATTTTCGTAAAGAACACGACTGCCGAAGCGAAAAGTGAGGTTATGTATCGTAAGCATGCTGCAAAGTTAGGGCAAGAATTTAACAACTCAAAATTTGAGCGAAAAAATCATCAGGGCGGAAAATACTCGGCATCTTGCAGAATTTGTTTTTTCTTCCGAAGGCAAGATGCCGAGCTTACATTAAACCAAAATTGTAAATTGAAGGAGTGAAGTTTGCCCTTAAATTTTTACGCATTGTCATTAAGCCGGCTGCGTTTCCAAAGTCTGCAAATTCACTAACTGTCCGTAGATGCCTTTTTTGGCAATCAAACTCTCGTGTGTGCCGTTTTCGACAATTTCACCGGCATTCATCACTAAAATTTTATCGGCACGGCGAATGGTTGCCAAACGGTGCGCAATGATAATTGTGGTGCGGTTTTTCATTAATTCTTCGAGGGCTTCCTGAACAAGTGCCTCCGATTCGGCATCTAAGGAGCTCGTTGCCTCGTCAAGAATTAAAATTTTAGGATTTTTTAAGACGGCTCTTGCGATTGCGATTCTCTGTCTTTGACCGCCCGAAAGTTTTACGCCTCGTTCTCCGACAAGTGTGTCAAAACCTTCGGGAAAACCTTCGATGAATTGCAAAGCATTCGCTTTTCGTGCGGCTTCACGGATTTGCTCTTCGCTTGCGTCTGTGTCCCCGTAGGCGATGTTTTCTCTGACTGTTCCGCCGAAAAGCAAAACTTCTTGCGGGACGACGGCAAAAAGGGAGCGATATTCGGCAAGCGACAATGTGTCAATATTTTCACCGCCGACCAAAATTCTGCCGCCGGTAGGTTCATAAAATCGCATTAAAAGCTGTACCGTTGTAGATTTTCCCGAGCCGCTGTAGCCGACTAAGGCAAGTTTTTCACCGGATTTTGCTTCAAAATGAATTCCTTTTAACACTTCAACATCGCTGCGGGTAGGGTAGGAAAAACTGATATGCTCAAATCGAACGGAGGTGTTTTGGGGAGAAAAAACATTTTTGACTTTTTCGGAAGCCGTATTTTCACTTTTTTGTTCAATAATTTCTAAAATTCTTTCCGACGCGCCGATGGCTTTTTGAATTTGACCGTAAATATCGCCCAAGCCGCCGATAGAACCCGCAATGAACATTGTGTAAATGATAAAAGTTGTTAATTCGCCGAAAGTCAGCACTTTATCGGCGACAAGACCTGTTCCGAACCACAACACGGCGACAATCGCGCCGAAGAGCGTGAAAATAATGAAAGAAACAAAAAGACCGCGATAATTTGCTGATTTTAAAGCAAGTGCGACAACCGTTTTTTGCGATTCTGCGTATCGACCGACTTCAAAATATTCATTTACAAAAGACTTCACCGTCGCAATTCCTTGTAAAGTTTCTTCAACAATGATGTTAGATTTTGCCAATTCATCTTGCACGGTTTTAGAAATTTTTCGAATATATTTTCCAAAAAACATCGCTCCGACCATCAAAACGGGCACTATGGCGAGCATAAAAAGGGTCAGTTGGGCGGATTTGAAAAAAAGCAAAACAATGCCGGCAATCAATATAATCAACTGTCTGAAAAACTCGGCAAGAGTTATCGAAAAAGTATCGTGCAACAATTCAATATCGGCAGTAATGCGGCTCATCAACTCGCCCGTGCGCTTTTTGTCAAAAAAAGTCATCGGCAAAGTCATAAATTTTTTGTACAAAGCATTTCGCAAATCCGACATCGAACGCTCGCTGACCTGCGAAAAAAGGTAGATTCTGAAAAATGAAAAAAAGCCTTGAATGACCAAAATGCCGATGAGCGTGAGCGCGATATTGTTCAAATCGCCGGTTTTTTCGGTTTTGAAAGCTGAATCGAGCAGTTTTCCGGTGTATTCGGGAAAAGCAAGCATGATAAAACTCGACGAAAACAAACACAACAAACCGAGCGAAAAGTAGCCTTTGTAAGGCATCATAAATTTGTAAATTCCGAGAAGTGTTTTGAAAGCTTTTTTGTCTAACTTTGCTTTCGGCGCGTCATCGTCTGACGCAAAAGCTCTTTTTTTAGCCATTTTAGGTGTATTTTTTTGCCCCAAGCCTTTTTGCGGCTTTTTTCGGTTGCAAAAGTAGTGAATAAACTTTTACGGCATTGATAAACTCAATTTTTTAAAAAAAGTTTGAACAAGTTTTGCAAAAAAGCATTTCGTTCAGTAATTCACAGCCGACAATTCACTGCGTTTTACCGCTTTGCCTCGAATAATGACCGTTTCGATTTGGTTGTATGCCGCGATGGTTTTTAGAGGATTTTCGTTTAAAATCAAGACGTTTGCCTGTTTTCCCGCCGCAATCGAACCGATTTTATTTTCAAGTCGAAAAGCTATGGCATTTCTGTAAGTTAATGCGCTAAAAATTTCTTCCAAAGTCAAACCTGCCTTTGCCAAAGCCTGAATTTCTAAAAAACCGTTCAAACCTGCTACACCGCCCAATCCGTACCAATTCGTAGGCGAATCAGTCCCAAAAATGAATTTTACGCCCTTTTTTTGCATCAAATTTGCCATTTTTTCCACTCTATTTACCAAAGAATCGATGTAAATCAGGTTGGGAATATTTTTATCGGGTTTGAAATTTTCGTATTCCTCCTGAATATTTTGCTGCCCCCATTTTCCTTCTTCAGACCCAAACCATGCGAACAAATCGGGCGGTAAAACGTGCCGCAAATCAGGATTTTGTAATAAATTCCAAGTAAAAATATCTTTTTCACTCAAAACTACGCGCATGGTGGGCTGAACAAAAATGCCTTTTTGGGCAATATTTTCCACAATTTTTTCAATTTCCAAACGAGCAGGCGGCGTACTTTCCAAAAAATTGCCTTTTTCAAAATGCCATAAACCGTGCGCCAAAATATCTGCTTCTGAAAACACTGCTTTTTTATAGCCTTCTACCGAAGTGGCGTGCAAAATTACGGGCAATTTATGGGAATGCGCCTCTTTTACGATTTCGGCAAGTAAAGAATCCGAAGGAAGTTGTAAACCATGAATTGCGCCGCTGAATCCGTCCTCGTAAAATGTTTTAACGGCGACTGCCCCTAATTTTACGGCATTTTGAACCGTTGTTTTGGGAGTATGTTGTTCTAAATCAATACTTTGCGGAATATCCTTTTTTTGTTCGGGATTAAAAACCCAATTCGGCATTTCTGTATAGCCATCGGGTTTTTCATAAAAATTATGCCCGTAGCCGTCAAAATGCCGAATTGTTTGCCCTACACCGTACAAATTCGGGGCAAAATCGCTTTCCCGATACCGTTTTTCGGTAGCCTCATTCCATTCGCCCAAATCAACAAGGTCGGTAAAACCAAAATACAAATAATTTCGGGGTTCTTGTGCCAAATATTTTTCGACCATTTCAGGGTATTTTTTGAAGTGTTTTCGTGCAAACCCAATCATTTGACCCGAATGCACGTGGCTGTCAATCAAACCCGACATGACATATTTGCCTTCAGCCTCGATTTCCTGATATTTCCCTGAAATTTTGGGCTTTTTTTTGCCGACATACACGATTTTGTCATTTTCGATGAGCACAAAAGCCTTTTGAGAGCTAATTTTTTGCTCATTAGCGGAAATGACCGTAGCATTTTTTATCAAAATGCCTTTGTTTTGGGCAAAAAGAGAAAAAGAGAGTAGAAAAAAGAATAAAAAAATGGATTTTTTCATGGAAATTGATGAATAATTGGTAAAACGCCCTTTAAGGCAATGCTGTTAAGTTAAGAATTTGGAAAAAAAAGGCAAAAATATGTAGTCCCTAACGGGAATTGGGTAAAAATTGATGTCGATTTTCTACCAATATAAAGTGCCTAACGGCACAAAATACGCCTTTAGGCGTTATATCTTGGTAGAAAATAATTCAAATTCCCCTAACTTAACAGTGCCCCCTTATAGTCTTTGTAATTTATTGAAAATCAAGTAGTTAATCGCACCCTAAAGGGTACGCTACAGAGCTTTTAAAAATAATATTTTTTGCAAAAGGACAAAACGGGAGGAAAGAAAATGAATTTTACAGACAATAGTAATCAGGTATCAGCTTAAAAAATGCTCATTTAAACATTCTTCTTCGCAAAATCTGCAAAATTTCGCAGCCAATTGAAGGCAGAATCGTGGTCAGAAAAAAAGCGAGTGCTGATTTTTCGGAAATTAGGCTCATCTAAAACCTGCTCAAGCCCTAATTGCGTAAAAAAATCCTCACTTGTGATGAACGCAATCGCAAGAATTCCCGCTTCAAGGTATTGCGGAATGATTCGTTCATTAAATCGCTCTTGAATTTCGGGCGTGAGCACTTGATAATATTTTGAAGTGTCCGCCAATCCGACAGAGCAGCCATGCTTTTTGAGCAAGGTTATGAAATTTTCAATCTCAAAATAGAGGTCGTCTTCTTCCATCGCCTCCGATTCCGCTTTCCAATAAATTTTGACAGCGGGCAGCTCTTCAAGCAATACAAGCGTGAGAAATCTGCTTTCAAACAGTTGATTTTCCATAGGTGTTTGATTGTGTAAAAAAAATCCTGTAAATGTATATTTACTTTTTCTCCGCATTGGCGAGTAATTTTTTCGCTTCATAATAAGCTGCATTTTGTTCCGAATCCAAACTCATGGCTTTTTTGAGCAATAAATTTGCCTCCGAAACATCATTTTTGCGCTTTATTCGCGCCAAAGCCAAATACACAAAACTCATCAAACGCGAGTCCGCAAAGCTGTTGTCTGTTTCATATTTTTTTTGAAGTGAATAAAAGTCAATTTGAGCAAAACGCCTTTTTTTGAAAAAAATACTCGGCAGATTTTCTGCCACGCTTCCGCGCAAAAACTCGGGATAGGGCGAAAAAAGCGCGTATTTTTGTGCCGCCTCCTCAAAAAACTCAAATGCTTCCGCCAACTCGCTCAATTTTCCGCTGCCCGCACTTTGCAAAGAACGAGCGGAAGCGCGATAAGCAGCAATGAGGGGCAAAAATTCACTTTCGGGCTGCACACTCGCCATTAATCGGCTCAATAAATCAAAACTCATCTGCGCGTGAGAAGATTTTTGCTTTCTTTTCATTAAAATAAGCGCGCTTTCATGGTACAAAATGCCCAAACGCAGACTGTCAAGAAACGCCCCTTGACGGCGAACTAAACTTTCCTGTACCAAAAGTTTTTCTTCAATGACTTGATAATCAATCATTTCTGTAACGTCTGATAACATTTTTTCAGCCTCACGTACACGCACATACATATCGCTCTGCGCATGTACGGGGAGGGCGGAAAGAGCGGAAAGTGAAAAAAATAAACGAAAGAGTGTTTTCATTTGTGC
>JBPOJO010000577.1:0-3861 GCA_052033485.1 Bacteroidota bacterium
GTAAAAAATGCCCTAAGAGTGTTTTTACTCAAAAGCGGTAAAAATCTTGATTTTTCAAAACTATTTCTTCGATACATAAAGTAAAAAAGCACCGCAAACACCACTGATAAGTACGAAAATTAGTATTGAATAAACAAACTCACTGAAAGTTAAGAAAAGAAGTGAGTTGATTAAAAACGAAAAAAAAACAGAGCTTACAACTACCAAGTTGGAAATAAAGACTTTTGTCAACAAATCGTTCTTTTCCATAATGTTTTGATTTAGAGTGAAGAAAAAGATGCTTTTTAGAAATATTACCTCAAAAAAACTTTGCAGTCAGCAAGTTTTTTTACGACAATACGCAAAAATAAGAAAAATTTTTGAGAAACGTAAGCGGTCATCAATGAACCAAGTTTTGTTCCTCATAAATGTTGCATCGGCAACTTGCAGACGTTTTTCGCGCAAGCTAAATGCTCGCGCGGCAAAGGGCTTAACAATGACAAAAAAAATAAGTAAAGCAATTGAGCATACATTTTGCGGTGAGTATTTTGTAATCTCTTTGCTCATCGGGTTTTAGCCGTTCGCCGCGAGGCAGCGGATTACATTGATGATGAGTTGATTCAAAAGAATTTTTTTACCAAAAATTTTTCATTATGAAAAGCCCGTTCTTATTTTTAATTGTTTTTTTTGTGTCATTCGCTTCAATTTATGCGCAAAATCCCGCCGGAACGTGGAATGCGGCAGGCAAAAACCCCGACGGAAGTGCTTATCGGGCAACCGTTAAAATTAACAAAGCGGAGGAGAATCGCTACACTTTGCTTTGGAATACAGGCAATACGACCTATTCCGGAGTCGGCTATATGCAAAATAATTCGCTTTTTGCCGCTTGGGGACAAAATATAACTTACGGTTTGGCGATTTACAAAGTGAACCAAAACGGTACGCTCGACGGAACTTGGTACAATCACACCTTAAACGCGCCCGCAATCGGGGCAGGTTCGGAAAAACTTTCGGGCGGAAAAGGGGGACAAGTCGGCGGCGTTTATCAATGCAACGGCAGTCAGGGCGGCAATCAATACGCCGGGAAAGTCAGCATTAAGCATCAAACAGGCATTATTTACAAGCTGACTTGGGATTTGGGCGACGGCGCACCCTACAACGGAATCGGATTTTTGAAAGACGGATATTTGATTGTAGCATGGGGAATCGGCGAAGCTTACGGCTTAGTGAGCTATGATTTTACCAATGCGGGCGCGACAGGAACTTGGATTGCGGTCGGCATTCAAGGCAGCGGCACAGAAAATTTGTCAAAATAATTCGACGCAAAAAGCTGATTTTCAAAAGAATACCGCAAGCGAATAATTTGCGGTACTCTTTTGAAAATCGGCTTCCGTGTAATTTACAAAACTTTCTACCGAGTGCAACAAAAGTTTTTATTGAAAGTCATTTTTCAAAGCCGAGCCTTTCAAAGCCGCCCAACTTTCCGTATATTCAAAAGTATAACTGCGCCATTGAGAAAAGCTGAGCGCAAAGGCTTCCATGTTGCAAAGCACCCATTAAAAAAGCACCAAAGTATCGCAAGCCGCTTGCCGGCAATGCCAAAAAACTTATTCTTTGAACGCTCCGTCGGCTTGAACAAAAACTTTTTTGCGGGTATTTTCTACATCTTTTTGTTCTTTTCCGTCTTCGAGCATTTCAATATTGACGTTTTTGATGCTCAAATCAAAACCTTCCTCAAAAGACGCGGATTGACAAGAAACGTATCTTTCGCCCGCGACCGGCGGGTCTGCTCCGCCCGAAAGCTCGGCAATGAGCTTTTCATCAATCATTGTTCCGTCGGGTTTTGCCTTTACGAGGTAACAATAACTGCCCGAGCCTGCCGGACAAGCGGGGTAACTTTCAGTATAGACAATTAATGTAAAAATCAATAAATCAGCCGTTTCGCGAAAAATTTTACCGGGGTAAAAATGCACAATGACATTGCTTCCCGCATCGAATTTTCCGGAAGAAAAAATGTCGTCTTGTGTTTCGTAAGGCAACAAAAGTTCGGCATCGTTTTTAAACCTCTCTAAGTCAGAATTTTTTTTAGGTTTGAAAAATTTAAGAAAAAAATCGAAAGACATCGGGTCGGGATTTTTTGAATAATCCATCTCTTTCGGACTTTCAATTTTAAAAGGAAAAACCGCATCGGTGAAGCCGGCATGAACTTTTTTAAGAACGGGAACGCTTTCGGAAGGCGAAGCAACTGCGGCTTTTTCTTCAACGTTTTTTGCCGCAAGCGTGTCGGCAGGGGGGGCGTTGTTTGTGCTTGTTTCTGCGGAGCAGGAAAACAAGGCAAAAATGAGCGCGAAAAGGAAATTTTTTTTTGACATTGAGTTATTTTTCTTGTGTACAAAATTAATCCAAAAGTTTAGTTTCCAAAATGACTTTAAATTTACGCAAAACGGCGATAATTTTCAATAAATCTTCGTGTTCTTTGCAACATTCGTTTGCAGAGGGCGTATTTTTTGCTAACCGTGAGCATAAATTGCCGATTTATGCTGACCTTGCACAAACCCTAAATTGAATTTTTTCATTTTTACTGCATTTATATTTTCTCTTCTAAACGCTCAAAAGAGGAATTTCTGCCTCAAATTCGCCCTCCGAATCTTTGATTTTGAGCCCTCTTCGGAGCAATAAATGACATTTTTTGTCCGAATTTTTTAAGCCATACCCCAAACTGTTGCCCTGCAATTTATTTTTCAAATTTTTACTGTTTTTAACGCGCAAACATTGATTTTCTGCATCAATTTCTACCCAAATCTTTACTTTGTTGATGTTATTGTGTTTGACAATATTTTCCATTAAAACCAATGTGGATAAAGACGGAATCAAAAAATTTTGATTTTTTGCCGTATCGTTTTGAATTTGCATATTTTCGCCGAAACGAATTTTCAAAAGAAACCAATAGGTGTCCATAAATTTCAATTCATCTGACAAAGGAACAAGTGTTTTTTGTTGAGCCGAAAGTATATACCTGAAAAAATGAGATAATTGTTGTATATACTCCTCGCTTTTTAAAATATCTGTTTGAATCAATTCGGACAGAACATTCAGACAATTAAAAAAGAAATGAGGTTGCAACTGTGCCGAAAGTCCTTTGAGTTGTAATTCTAAACTCTCATTCTCTAACTCCTTAATTTTAAGCATTTTATCACTTTCGGAACGGCTTTTAAAAAGGTATTTCATAATAAAAAAAACGCTCAGGGCAATTGTGATATTTCGTATACTTTCGGTCAAAATCAATATCACAAGCGGCGGAGCTTGAAAGGTAAAGACATTAAATACCATTATTCGCAAAAATAAATCTGCCGAAAGCAATAAAATATTGAAAATAAAGAGGTTAAAAATTGTTTTGAAAAGACTTATTTTTTTTAAAAAAAGGTAATTTTGAAATTGAATATTCAAATAAGCAATGCCGAATGCGGTCAAAAAAAGCAAGATTTTGTCCAAAATATCGCCGATTTCATGATGTTTTAACAACAAAAAAACGGGCGATAAGGACAACAAGCCTCCGATTAAAACGGCAGTTTTTAAGGCAGCGAATTGATTCATTAGGGTAATTTATTACTTAAAAATCTAAAACGAAACGTAGCGTAACCTTTAGGTTGCGAAAACGCCATTTTATTGGTACTTTTTTGCACAAAAAACACCCAAAAGGGCATTTTACATCCCAATTTTTAGGTATTAAATGAAGTCATTTAATAACAAAAGCCAAAACTGAAATGTTTAATTGTAAAATCAGAGTAAGAGCCTGCATTTTGGAGGTTAATTATGTGGAATTCTGATAGCTTACCGCAGTAACTATTTAGCCCAAGTGTACCGCAAGCTGATAGCTCGCGA
>JBPOJO010000154.1:0-2380 GCA_052033485.1 Bacteroidota bacterium
TTTCGCCTTGGACTTTGAAAAAGATGACCCTGCCGACGGGAGGATTTGTTTCTTTTGATTATGAAACGCATAAATATTTAAAAGAAGACATAACTGCTCCTTACTCGACAATAACCGTTTCGGTAGTAGCTCCTGTTCAAAATTTTACTTTAAGTACTCACTCGTATGCTATTGCAGGAGTGGATAATGCTTTGTTTCCTTGTTTTGAAAATGGTAATTGTAAAGCTTATTTAAAAAATACAGATAACGGAAATACAATTACGTTTAACAATCAAACTTCAATATCGCTTATTCCCGGTAATTATCAATTAATTTTGCAAACCTCAACAGGTGTTTTGAGTGCGGAAGCGATTTTGAATCTTTGGAGCACATCCTACCTTTCCGAAAAAAATGCAAGCGGATTAAGAGTGAAAAAAACATTATTGCATGACGGAACAAGCACATTGAATGATTTATCTACCTTTTATAATTATGAATACGATGCCGTAAATATTTCTTCGGGACTTCTGTCGTCATATCTTAACACCATTCACGGATACTACAAAATTACCACTTTTTACCCCTTCTGCTACGGTGGTAATGTATACTGCTGGGAAATGGGTGTGGACTGTGATGTTGCATGGATTAAAACACTCATAAGAAAGCCAAACCCGTTAGTCGGATATTCAAAAGGCAGTCCCGTTACTTATTCAGAAGTTGTTGTAACGAACGGAGATAATTCAGGAATTTTAAACGGAAAAACAGTTACTACGTTCTCTAATCATGGTAATTTGAATGCTTCTCCCTCAGTTGATATAGATTACAAAAACGGTTTGGAATTAAGTAAAGTGTTTTGGAAGAATACCGCATCGGGTATGAGGAAAATAAAATCAGTGTACAATCAGTACTCATTTTCGGAAGAAAATCATACTTTTTTTAACCGAAAATTATGGTCAATGACCTACGAATTAACCTCAAGTTCAAGTTGTTACCCTGTCCCTTTTCCGTTGCCGCTGTCCTACTTAAATAATTGGGAATTTGTACCATTCACATATTCGCACACCTCCGAGTTTTTCGCCCTTACCCGCAGCGTCGAGCGCGTCTACAATCAAGACAATGATGCAATCTATCAGGAAACAGCGACAAATTATTACTACGAAAATCCGGCGCATTTGCAGCTTACCCGCTCCGTGAGCAAAGGCGAAAACGACATTGATTCAGTCGAAACAGTATATCGCTATCCGCACGACTTTACGCTCCCGACCGGCAGCACTGACCCGCAATTGCTTGCTTTGAAGAAGATGAAAACACTCAATATGCTCGCCGTACCGATTGAAACTTTTACCAAAAAGTATCGCGTCAGTACTTCACAGCCGCCTGTTTTTTTGAGCGCGAAATTTAACCATTTTAGTTTGCAAAATATCAACGGACAAATGTTTCCGATGCGTCATAAAATCAGTGCCGCCGATTTGATTACGCCCTCTTCTTCGTTTGTTACCGCTTTCAATCCGTCCTATTTTGCGCCTTCCGGTTTAGTGATTGACCCGCAGTACCGCGAGAGAATATTTTTTGAATATGATGAAAAAGGTAATTTAGTTTCGCAAAACAAAGCAAAGGATATTGTAAGCACTTACATCTATGCCGGTGCAAACAAATCTTTTCCGATTGCGGAAGCCGTAAATGCCGAATCAGACCAAATTTTGCATACTTCTTTTGAATATGAAACAACGGGAACCGTAGCAGTTGCTCCCGATTTTGCCAAAACAGGCAGAAAATTTTTGAAAGAAAATGTTATTAGTACAGTTTACACGCCGCGCCCCTCAACAAACTTGCGACAAGGGTATTATTGGTTGAGTTTTTGGGCAAAAGGAGATGCGGGAAAATTAGCTTTGCCGGGTTTTAACGATGAGATTCCGACAGAAAACAGCAGTGATTGGAAGTTTTATCGTGTCAAAATAGTCGTTTCGGACGGAACTTTTCCTAACCCTGAGAGCCTTCCGGAAGCTAAATACGGCGATTTTACTTTTATGCTCAAATCTCTCGGCAACTCCTCTCTCGACGAATTGCGTGTATATCCCGAATTGTCTTTGATGAACACAATTACGCATATTCCGCTTGTCGGCATATCTTCCTCAACAGATGTCAATCACAATACGACCTATTTTGAATATGACAAATATGCTCGTTTGCGCTTGACAAGAGATTTTAACCGGCATATCCTTTCAAGACAAAAATACATTTACGGTCAAACAAACATTCCTTGTCCCGATGAAAACTAAACATTTTAAATCGTTCAAAATCGTGAAAAAGATACTCTTCTTTGTCCTGCTTTTTTGCCCTTTCAGCCTCGTGTTCGCGCAGTATAATGCGCCGACAGGCGGAACTACGGCAGTAGGCACGT
>JBPOJO010000270.1:0-2167 GCA_052033485.1 Bacteroidota bacterium
AATTAGAGATTTTTGCGTTTCCTCCTAAAATTAGCACTAACAAAATAGTTACAAAAAATGTTAGTTCTGCCTTTTTAATCAATGAGATACGGGTAATTTCAATACCATTTATCTCTCATTTCTTAAAAAAAAAGCGCATCACGGGCGATAAAAACGAAATAATTTAAAATACCAAACTTCTCTTTCGGGCAAAAACCAACGAAAATGCGCATGGGCTACCGAAAAATTACCTGCGCGCTCGTCTCCTGCATAAAATCGCGCAATTTTTTCTTCAGAAAGCCATTCGTTTGTGAATTTTTCTAAATCCGCTTTAATGGTATCGTCAGGAGAGATGGTCTGAGATTTTTGTTTTATTTTTCTGACTTCTCTATATGCTTTTTGAGCAGCTACTTGGGGAGTAAGTGTGCTTTTATATTTTTTCAAATCCCATTCGATATCCTCGATGCGATAGAAACAGCGAGCGAGGGATTTTCGCTCGGATTTTGTTGAGCGACAACCAAAAAGCGCACAAATGGCAAACATAATAGTCATAAACATGAAGTAGCGCATAAAAATAGAGAAAGGTCGCATCATTTGCTGACACTATTAAAAGCAAATTTTCAAAAAAAATCATGAGAAAAAAAAATAAATAGTCTCTTTATCATTTTTTTTTGTAACTTTTGCGCTCAAAATTAAGCAGACTAAAAAAATGGCTGAAGATAAAGAAAAGCTGAAAAAATTAGAAGCATTACAATCCACCATTGCCCGTTTGGACAAAACTTACGGCAAAGGGGCGGTTATGAAATTGAGCGACAATCGCGTGGTCGATATATCTGTGATTTCCACAGGTTCATTAGGCTTAGATATCGCGCTCGGAATCGGAGGCTTACCGCGTGGAAGGGTTGTTGAAATCTATGGACCAGAATCATCGGGAAAGACCACCTTAGCACTTCATTGCATTGCGCAAGCCCAAAAAGAAGGTGGAATAGCTGCCTTTGTTGATGCAGAGCACGCGTTTGACCGAATTTATGCAGAAAATTTGGGCGTAGACCTTGAAAATCTTTATGTTTCGCAGCCCGATAATGGCGAGCAAGCCTTAGAAATTGCAGAGCAGTTGATTCGTTCTACCGCGATTGATATTATCGTCATTGACTCGGTCGCCGCACTTGTGCCCAAAGCTGAAATTGATGGTGAGATGGGCGAAAGCAAAATGGGGTTGCAGGCGCGCTTAATGTCGCAAGCCTTGCGAAAACTGACAGGGATTATTGGCAAAACTAATTGTTGTTGTATCTTTATCAACCAATTGCGCGACAAAATTGGGGTTATGTTTGGCAGCCCTGAGACGACCACTGGTGGCAATGCCTTAAAATATTACTCCTCTGTGCGTTTGGATATTCGCAGAATCGGAGCAATCAAGGAGGGTGAAAATGTTTTAGGCAATCGCACGCGTGTGAAGGTACAAAAAAATAAATTAGCTCCTCCATTTAAGCAATGCGAATTTGATATTATGTATGGAGAAGGCATCTCTAAAATTGGAGAAATTTTGGATATGGCGGTAGAACTTGATTTTATCAAAAAATCAGGCTCTTGGTATTCCTACGAAGGCACTAAATTAGGGCAGGGGCGTGATTTTGTGGCTAAACATTTAGGTGAACGCCTCGAATTGGCAAAAGAATTGGAAGTAAAAATCCGCACCAAATACAGAGGCGACGTGAGCAAAGTGTCAGCAGGAGACGCTACGCCCGATGCAGAAGAAGAAGTGGAACCTGATTTTTAGCCCACGCTTTGCGTTACGGTTTTGAGCAAAAATGAATTATTTTTAAGTTTTATTTTGTCAAAAATAAAACTTATGATATTTTTGCAGTGCTGTTAGCTTAATGATTATTGATGAAAATATTGAACTTCTTTTGCTTAAAAAAAGCTATTGAAGCACATTTAAATGAATAGAAACCACTGAATTATGTTCAAAAAAATACTGATAGCGAATCGCGGAGAGATAGCATTGCGAGTTATTCGCTCCTGCCGTGAAATGGGCATTAAAACCGTTGCGGTTTATTCTCTTGCAGATAAGGATAGTTTGCATGTTCGTTTTGCTGACGAGGCGGTTTGCATCGGTGGTGCGCCCAGCAAAGAATCTTATTTGAAAATTCCACACATCATAGCCGCAGCAGAAATAACGAATGCTGAT
>JBPOJO010000024.1:0-2501 GCA_052033485.1 Bacteroidota bacterium
GGGTAATTAATCTCTTGGTTGAGTAAGTTTTCGCCGTACAAATTTATCCAAACGGCATTGGAAGTGATTTTTTTCATAATTTTTCCGACATTCAGGCGCAAATTAGCGGTTAAAAAATGAAAAGCGGTCGGCTCGGGATTTACCTTTAAGCGAGCTTTAATATCTCCGCCCTCCCCGAAATAGGAGTAAAAAACACCTAAACTCCATTTGGGCGACCAATACATCGAAACACCCGCTTTTGCAATGAATTTAGGCATTCCTTGCGGGTCTTTTTGGGCAGTCAGCGTGTTTTCGGCACTTTGCGAAGAGAGCGAAAATTGCAAACTCATGGTGTTTCTTATTTTATACTTGCTTTCAAATTCTAATCCTTGCGAAGCAAGTTTGCCTCCGTTGTAAAATTTAGGAACAAATATTTTTCTGCCGTCGGGAGTAACATAAGGCACACTCAAAGTAGAATCACCTGCGGCAGAACGAAAAACTAAGTTCTCTTGTGCAGAACGAAAAACCGTAAATGCAATTTCAAAATTTTGATTTTGAAAAGCAAGCTGCCCCTCCAAAGTGCTTATTTTTTCGGGTAAAATTTGCGGATTGGGGTAAAGGATTCCTTCGGCAACGGAGCCGCGTTCTTGCTGTGTCGGTGCACGAAAGGCAGAGCCGTAAAGCACTTTTAAGCTAAATTTTTTGTAATTTCCAACTATACCTAAACGAGGCACAGCGTCAATCGAAATATCGGGTGCCTTATTGAGCTGAGCACCCACAACTGTCTTTAAAAATGAAAAAGGTTTGTATTCTATTTGTCCGTAAGCCGCGAAAGCTTGCGCAAAATATTCGGGAAGTTGTACGACGGGATTAGGATTTTTACCTTTTCGGATATCAAAAGCTGCACCGTTTGACCACGGGTCTGCCCCGTCACGTCTTTGGTTATTATTTCGCTCAATATATCCCGTAAAATTGTTGCTTAATGCGCCAAAGGTCAAATTTATTTTAGAATTTAATTTGACAAAATTGGTCATTTCAAACAAAAAATCTCGCGAGATAAACTCCGCAAAACTTTCGGGCGCACCCGCAGGCGACATAAAATACAAGGCTTGATAATTTCCTGTCAAATTGAACGTACTTTTCCATTTTTCCGAAAAATCATGCTCGTAACCGATATCACAAAAAAGCCGGTCTTGTGCAGTTGAAGCGGAATCTTTATCCCAAACCGTTATGGTGTTTGAACCCATCGCCGCGCTGTTGTGTTTATGTCCGTAAAGGTATATATTTAATTTGTTTCTTTTTACATGAAAATCACCTGAAATACCTTCGTTATAGTACAAAAATGATTTAAAAACAGGGTTTGTTTTTTCGTCGTAAGCAGCAAAACGCCATCCGTCAGTTTTGAAAAATTGAAGATTGCCTTCACAAGTCCACTTTTTCCATGTGCCTGATAATGAGGTGCTTAATTGCCTTGTATGATTCTCGCCGTAGCGAAAAATAATGTTGCGTTTTTGGGCGTTTCCTTTTTTGGTAATGATATTAACAACTCCCGTGTAAGCAGAAGAACCGTATAAAACCGAGCCGGGACCGCGAATTACCTCAATTTTTTCGACGCGGTCTACCGGAAACCGCATATAAAGTCCGAAATTGATACCGCCCGAAACGGCATCACGAACAGGGCGACCGTCTATTAAAATGAGGATATGCGTGTTAAATTGAGCCGTCGCATCACCTCTTACGGAAATAATTGCATTTTGATATAAAAAAGTGCTTATAACATACATTCCGACCACTTTTTCGAGCAAGTCAGAAAGATACAGTGCTCCGTAGCTTAAAATTTCATCTTGGCTAACCACCGAAACAATGGCGGGAGCCTCGTGTGTACTTTCTTCAAACTTAGATGCCACAGTTATCTCATTTTCAATCTTTTCTATGGGCGGCAATGCCATTATTTCTGCAACATTCGATTGATAAATGAGGTTTGCTGTAGAATCCTTTGAACTTTGGGCATGCAAAAGAAGCTGAACACTCAAAAGCATCAGCAATATAATAAAAACTTTCATGGAAAAAGAAGGTAAGATGAACTACTGTGTGGAAATGCGAAAAACATGCCAAGAATATTTTTACATACCTTGCCGCTACCCCATTTTTGAAAAAAAGCAGCGATTGTGATACGGCTGAGCAGTTGCAAAAAATTAGGGAAGGTAAATGAAATAATCTATACAATTTTTTATTCTAATGATTTGATTATCAATAAAATAAAAAAAAGAACTATTATCGTTCATTGGGGGATTTTTTCCTTAACACAGCGAGAAAAATACCTTGCTGTTATTTTTGTCCTCTCAAACGACACGCTTGGTTGAGCAAGTTTTGGAAAAAAAGTGTTTAATACTCAAAAAGTTGTTTGTGAAAAGAAATTACAAACCAAAATTAGACTTCGATATTATAGTTTTTATCTCGAATCGTCTTTTCTTGCATAAGGGCATTATATTTGCTAAGATTTTTTCATGTTTAACCTAAAT
>JBPOJO010000376.1:0-5347 GCA_052033485.1 Bacteroidota bacterium
ATTGATTTGGAATTTGGTATTCAACCTAAAAACTTACATCGTCCGCATTTCCAATACGTTTTTGAGTTCAAATATTTGAAAAAAGAACAGGAAAAAAACTTTCAAAAAACACAGGAAGAAGCCGAAAAGCAACTCCGAAAATACCTTGAAACCGACGAAATTTTAAAAAATACCAAAAAAGTGCGCGCTTTTACGATTGTTACGGTCAAAGATGAGATGTTTTGGAAAGAGTTGAAAATGTTGTAAGTTTTTATTTTCTGTCAATTGCAATGAACCATTCTTGATGAAATATTCGTTTTTGTGTGCATCATATTGCGAAAGAGAAAAAAATATTCAAACAAAAAAACCGATGCTTTCACATCGGTTTTTTTTCTGCTAAAAATGAGAATTATTTTTTGCAGTTTTCGCGAGTAACTTTGAACTCAACGCGGCGGTTAATTGCCATATTTTCTTGGGAATTATCCGGTACGGTCGGTTTAGTTTCGCCGAAACCTTGGCTCTTAACACGAGCTGCAGGAACACCTTTGCTGATGAGATACTCATAAGCTGCTTTTGCACGGCGTTCTGAAAGTCCCATGTTGTATTCGTCGTTGCCTCTTGTGTCGGTGTGCGCTTCGATAGAAAGATTAACTTTGGGGTAATCTTTCAAGAATTGATGTACCAAATCAAGCGTAGCTTTTGATTTTGCGTCAAGTGCACTTGTCAACTCTCTTGCTTGCAAATTGCGCGGGCGAGCCGTTGCAAAGTTAACGTTGTCAAACGCAACGTTCAAAGTTTGGCAGAGGCGAATGATTTTCTCAACTTTTTCACCATATTTTGTGCTTGTCAAATCCAAGTCAGCCGATTCGGGGTCGTAACCTTCCGCCGTTGCAGCGATGTTGTATTTGTTTTTGCGCAATTTAGCAAAGAAATGACCTTTGCCTTCTTTTTTGATTTCGTCGTTCGGAATGCTTGTGTTGTCTTCGCTTTTGATAACAATCGCGCCGTCAACGGGTTGGTCAGTTTCGCCGTCAACCAATTTTACGGTAACATCAATTCCCTTGCGCGTTAAGCGGCATTTTTGGAAAAGATTGTGCAATGTTTCTTCGGAAGTGAAATCCCAAACAAATGTATAACCGAAATATTCTTCTGTTTCGGGAATAGTAACGACGTATTTATTTCCTTCAGTGAGGATAGTTGAAAAACGTCCGTTGTCTTTGTCATTGTACATTTCGTAGCTCAAAGACGGGCGCGTTTTGTTATTGACTTGCAAAAGTGAATAAACCGGCTCGTCAGTGATAGAATCCACAACAATACCTTTGACAGTCAATACTTTACGCGGTGCAAAACCGGGAGGAACGAGTGTCCAATAGAGGTCGTGCGATGCGTTCATATCTACGTTGAAGTACATGATAGTTGTCGGACCGTCTGCGGGCGCAACTGTCATGCCTGTTTCAGCCGAAAGATGATTGGCAAAATCCATCGGTTTCGCTTCTGTCCAAGAATCGCCTTCCAAACGCGACATGAAAAGGTTGAAATCAACCGCGTCAACTTTCATGTTTTTGTTCGCGCCATCACGCATAGAAGCAAAGTAGAAAGTTTCGCCGTCAGGTGCAATCAAAGGAGATTTGTTGCAACCGTCGTTGAGGGGTGAAGGCAACTCTTCGGGTGCGCTCCATTTTCCGTCTTTCAACAATTTAGAAACCATCAATTTGTAGCAAGAAACGACTTCCGCGCTGCTTTTTTTCTCGCCTTCTTTCGGTTCGGCAGAAGCTGCGTCGCTGCTGCTTTCTGAAGCTGCAGCTTTTCTCATGAAGTAAAGTCTTTTGCCGTCGGCAGAAATAGAGGGATATCCTTCATAATCGCCTGAATTGACAACATCAACTTTTTCGGGTGCTCCCCAATTTTCGCCGTTTTTGTCTGATTTGTAGATGTCCATGTTGCCTTCAAAGTTCGCTGCAAAATAAAGAACTTTGCCGTTGAAGGAAATGAAAGGAGTTGATACAGTCGGGGGAGTAGCTTTTTTCTTCGAGTCACCGCCCTCAGCCGCCGGTTGCGCTTCCGCGCTTCCTTTTGCTTTTTCGCTGATAGACGTGATTTCTTTCGGCTCCGACCAATTGCCGTTATCGCCTTTTGTTGCTTCGTAGAGGCGATATTCATGCCATTTGCTTCCGCCTCTGTTCGAGACGAAAATCAAAGTTTTACCGTCGGGGCTGATAGCAGGCGCGTACTCGTCCCACAACAAAGTGTTGACTTGCGGGTCAAGTCTGTATCTTTTTTTGAGGTAGTGCCCGTAAGGGTCGCCGCTTTCCGATTTG
This sequence comes from Bacteroidota bacterium, assembly GCA_052033485.1. Lineage (GTDB taxonomy): Bacteria > Bacteroidota > Bacteroidia > Cytophagales > Bernardetiaceae > JBPOJO01. Next base: position 2,298 of record JBPOJO010000376.1, read on the forward strand.
TTTTTCTCACCTTCAGATGTTCCCGGGTCCTGCGCTTTCACGAAGGTTGCACTTGCAAAAACGAACATCAACAAGAGGCTGAAATAACTGAAACGTTTGTTCATAATTTAAACTCGTTAAAGGTTCAAAACTTTCAGGTTAAGTTGTCTAAAGTTCCGCAATATTAATAGAAAAAAGTTGAAAAATTCGACGTGCGTTTTTAAAATATCAAAACCGCATAAAAGCCCCTGAAAAAGCCTTTTTAGCGACACTGACAACTCAAAAACTACAGAAAAATAACAAAAAACTTATCTTTCCGACATCGAACCGCAACAAAGTCTGAACTTTTATCACGGTAATTTCCTAATTAAGATGCAAATTTATATGAAAAGCAACAAAAAATACTAAAATCATTTATTTTTTTTTACAATTCGTCGAAAATATGCTTTTTGCCTTTGAATCAGCTTTTTTTAAGATTTTTTGCAAACCCTAAATAGCTTAAAAAAAATTTTTCGCTAAATAAAGCACATCGGGCGAATGCTCATCAAAATCACATCGTCGGTTTGTTCTTGCTCGCCTTTCCACGCTTGCAAAGCCTTTGCAAGTTCGCTTTTTTGCTTTTCCGCATCAAATTCGGCAATTTGCGTCAACAATTCGGCAAGTTTTGGGCTGCCGAAACGTTTCCGCTCGGGACTCAATTGGTCGGCAAAACCGTCGCTGTAAATGAAAAATCTATTCATTTCGCTGAGCTGCAAAGTGTGTTTTTGATACATCAAACCGCCTTTTTTGTCTTTTGAACCGATACTTTTTTTATCACCTTTAATGTGCTTCAATTCTTCCCCGTTCCAATAATGAAAATCCGCGTGCGCACCCGCAAATTCGAGCGTTCCGGCTTCACAATCCACGATACAAACGGCAATATCCATTCCGTATTGATTTTCTTTGTCATCTTTCAAGGATTTTTTTAAGTGTGAATCAAGCGCATCAAGGATTTTTTCGGGGCTGATAATTTTTTCGGAAAGGGCAATAAATTCCAAAAAGTGTATACCCAAAAGGGACATGAATGCGCCCGGAATTCCGTGTCCGGTGCAGTCGGCAATGGAAAAAATAGTTCTTTTTTGGTCAATTTTTTCAATCCAAAAAAAGTCTCCGCTGACAATATCGCGCGGCAGCCAAAAAATCATGCTGTCGCTTTCATCTAAGCCGATTGAGCTCGGAACGGTAATAATTGCTTCTTGAATGTGCTTCGCGCTGCGAATACTGTCCGTAATTTGTGTATTTTTCAGCGTAAGTTCTTCTTTTTGAGCAAAAATTTGTTCGTAAGCGGTTTGTAATTGAAGAGAACTCGCCTGCAAAGCATCGTTTTTTTGTTGAATAAGGGCATTTGAGGTCGTCAAAGCCATTGATTGCGTAATTAATTTGTCGTTAATTTGATTTTTGATGCGAATATTTCGCCAAAGCAAGACCGTGCCGGCAATAAGCAAAACTGCAAAAGCAATGATGCTGAAAAGGATAAAACGTTGCCTTTTTCGTTGCTCTTCGTTGATTTCGTGTTGATGAATGAGCAATTTATTTTCGTAATCCTTTTTTTCGAGCGTGTATTTGTTTTCCAAACGCCCGATTTCCAGCAATTTATTTTCACTGTAAAGCGAATCTTTGATTGCCATGGAAATTTCAAAATAAAACAAACTGCTGTCCAAACGCCCCATTCTTTTGTGCGAAAGCGCAAGTCCTTTGTAAATATCAAGATTGACCGACTGCTGTCCGGAGCGTTTTGCGGGCAAAAAGGCTGCGTGATAAGCAATTACGGCTTCTTTATATTTTTGGTCTTCAAAATAACAATCGCCGAGATAAAGTTGAAAATAAGAAAGGTCGGCGTTGTCATTGATTTTTTTGGCAATTTGTATGCCTTCGAGACAAATTTGTTCTGCTTCATACGTGCGGTCGGTTTCTTTGTAAATATTGGCAATATTGGACAAACTTTGTAAAATTAAGGCTTGGTCGCCGAATTTTTGTCGAATTTCGTAGGCTTTGTGGTGATATTCTAAGGCTCTTTCGGGCAAATCAAGTGCGCTGTAGACCGCGCCGATGTTGTTGTAGAGCTTTGAAAGTCCGATTTCGTCTTTGTGTATTTCCTTGATTTCGAGCGATTTTGTGTAAGAATCCAAAGCGTCGTAAAATTTTTTGAGTTTCAAAAAAGAATTTCCCAAGTTGAGATACACTTCCGAAAGTGAGGCGGAATCGCCTTTTACCTTGTAATATTCGGCGCATCGAATTTGCATATCAATCGCGACGACGTAGTTTCCGCGAATGGCGTGAATGATGCTGATACTGTTTAAAGCCTTGTATTCTAACTCTTTATTGTGTGTTCTTTTGCTGAGGTCTTGCGCAATTTTGCAAAATTCATAAGCCGAATCAATGCTCGAAGTGCGCATCAATTGGCAGAGGTCGAGAAAAACGAGAATTTTATCATCTTCGCTGATTTTATTTTCTTCGCTGATAAGCAAAAGCAAACTGTCAGCCCGATTGTCTTGTGCCGAAAGTTTTGCGGAAAAGAGCAGGGTGAAAAAAAAGACGATAAGAAAAAATATTGTTGGCTTCATCGGCATATTTTTTTTAACATGGGTATATCATTCCTGCAATTATTCACAACAAAGTTAATACCCTAAAAATATTATGTTTTCAGTTTTCGATTAACGGGCTTTTTTTGACGAATGAGCCTCAAAATATACCGACAAACCCCCAAACGAATTTTTTTGTCAATTTTTTCTTTTCAAAAGTATGGTTTCTAAAAAATTTTTTTGGTAAGAAATGTTCAATTTAATCGTATTCAATTCTATACGACTACCGCAATAACAACACACAAAACCTTGTTGCCGCAACAAAGTCATTTGCACATCTTTCTTGCAAGATTCAGATAATTTCGCCCAAATGTTACATGCGCCAAAATTTATATCAGCTACCCAAGTTTTAATATCTTTTCATGACGACCTTTCCATTCGTCGAAATAAAAGGATTGTATTCTTGCAAATTTTTTTCTTGTTTTGTTCTTAAATCGAAAATCAAAAAAA
>JBPOJO010000579.1:0-8395 GCA_052033485.1 Bacteroidota bacterium
CGTAAGGGCGGCGTTGAAATCTATTCGGAAAAAACGGAAAGTCTTCGCGACTTTTTGAAACGAATTGCCGTTTTGACAAAAGCCGATTTGGAGCGAAATAAAATTGATTACGTCGGTTTTGAGCTTATCGTAACGCACACCGTAACTTGTCCGACGATTCCGATTGACCGAAAAAGCCTGAATTTGATACGAAAAATCTCCTTTCTTGCCGAAGTTGTCGTGAAATTTCGTTGGAAAAACACCCGCCTTTCCTTTTTGCCTTACGAGGGCGACAATCAATATTATTTCAAAAAACAAAGGCAACTCGGCGCGGCAATGCGTTCCGCACGCGAATCGCGCAACATCAGCACTCAAAGTGTAGCTGAAAAATTCGGCATTTCGGAAGCAAGTTTGAAAAAAATTGAGGACGGAAAATTGAAATCCGAATATTGGTTTGTGAAAGAATTGGAAGAATTTTACAAGCTGAAAATTGATGATTTTTTGGGCGAAATTGAGGAATTGCCCGAAGAGTGGGAAAAGAAAACATAAGTTTTTGTTTTCATAAATTTTAATGCGCTGATTTGAAGGCATAAAAAAGCTGTTTTTGCAAAAATTACTTATTTTTGCAAAAAAATCATTTATGAAAAGAAAAATCATCATCGGCGGCGACCACGCCGGCATCAGTTATAAAAAAATCTTGTTTGACAGCTTGCTTGCACAAGCTTACTCAGTCGAAGATGTCGGACCTTTTGAAGAGGGAAAATCCGTTGATTACCCCGATTTTGCACACATTGTTGCCCAAAAAGTTGATGAAAATCCCCGCGAATTTTTCGGAATTTTGATATGCGGCTCCGGCAACGGCGTTGCCATGACAGCGAACAAATACCCCGAAGTCAGAGCCGCCCTCTGTTGGAACGCCGAAATCGCCGCTTTAGCACGACAACACAACGACGCAAATGTGCTTTGTATGCCCGCAAGATTTATTTCCGAAGAAAGCTGCCGCAATATTGTTGAAACTTTTCTTCAAACTGAATTTGAGGGGGGAAGACACGCACTAAGAGTGGATAAAATTTGCAAAAATTAATGATTTTTATTCCAAAGTGTGTTCAAAAAAGTTTTTTTTCCGAACACACTTTGTTTTTTTTCTGCCGCCGGATATTCAAAAATTTGCTCATTTTGTCAGTTTTTTTTCCTAAATTTTACTTTGCAAAAAAAAATTGCTTATTTCGCACGTTTTATTTACATGGTTCAATTTCAAGATTTTCATGGCAGAGAGCAAATGTTCCTTTTGCGGCACAAAATCAAGTCAAGTAGAGTTGTTAATTTCGGGCAACGGTGCGTACATTTGTAATAATTGTGTCGAACAAGCCGCCGATGTGGTTGCGGCACAATTAGAAAGCACCAAAAAAAAGGCTGCAACAAATTTTGACCTTAAACTTGTCAAGCCGGAAGAGCTTAAAAAGTTTCTTGACCTATATGTCATCGGACAAGAAAAGGCAAAAAAAATCCTTTCGGTTGCCGTCTATAACCACTATAAAAGGTTGATTTTTAAGCAAAAAGGAGGCGGTAAAGACAAAGATGTCGTTATCGAAAAATCCAATATTCTCATGGCAGGTCCGACGGGAACGGGAAAAACCCTCCTTGCGCGTTCGCTCGCAAAAGCACTGCAAGTGCCGTTTTGTATCGCCGACGCAACCGTCATCACCGAAGCCGGTTATGTGGGAGAAGACGTAGAAACTATCCTGACCCGACTTTTGCAGGCGGCGGACTACAATGTCGAAGCTGCCGAGCGCGGCATCGTTTATATAGATGAAATTGACAAAATTGCGCGTAAATCCGACAATCCTTCCATCACACGCGATGTCAGCGGAGAAGGCGTGCAACAGGCTTTGCTTAAACTTTTGGAAGGAAGCATCGTAAACGTTCCCCCGCAAGGCGGACGCAAGCACCCGGAGCAAAAAATGATTGCCGTCAATACCGAAAATATTCTTTTTATTTGCGGCGGCGCGTTCGACGGCATTGAATTAAAAATTGCTCGCCGAATCAATGTCAGACCGCTCGGTTTTCAAAATGAAGCCGAAAAAAAGCATACTTTTGACAAAAGCAATTTGATGCAATACGTCAATGCGCAAGACCTCAAATCTTTCGGACTTATTCCCGAATTAATCGGGCGTTTGCCGGTCATTACGCACCTTAATCCCCTCGACAGAAGCACTTTACGAAGTATTTTGACCGAGCCGAAAAATGCCCTCACCAAGCAATACAAAGAACTTTTTCAGATGGAAAATTTGACTTTGGAATTTACGGAGGAGGTGCTCGATTTTATTGTGGATAAAGCCGTCGAATTTAACCTCGGGGCAAGGGGCTTACGCTCTATTTGTGAGGCAATTATGCTCGACCTCATGTACGATGCTCCCTCAGACAAAGGAAAAAGGAAATTTACCATCGAAAAATCTTATGCTTCCGAAAAACTTGCTCAGGCAGGCGAATTAATGCTTTCCGGCGAGCAATAAGCAACTGCCTTTAACGGTGTCCTCATTATAGCCCTCAGGTTAATGAACACAATCACCAAGCACTAATATTTCTTTGAGAAATGTTAGTGCTTATCGGCAAAAACGCAAACGGAATTTTCTGTGTCCCCACAAACGACGGCGTTGAAAAAAATAGCTTCTATATACCGTCGCAGCACTTTGGGCTAAAATATTGCAAAAAAATTATCACTTTTGAAAACAAATTACCGCGCATGACCGCCGAAATTTTAGCACAAGGGAAAAAAATTTATTTTGCGTCAGACTTTCATTTGGGCAGTCCTACCCCCGAAAAAAGTCGGGAGCGCGAACTTTTGCTGATTCAATGGCTTGATGAAATTTCTGCCGATGCTGCTCATATTTTTTTACTCGGTGATATTTTTGATTTTTGGTTTGAATACACCAAAGTTATTCCGAAGGGGTTCGTTCGTTTTCAAGGAAAAATTGCTCAAATTTGCGACAGCGGCATTAAAGTACATATTTTCACCGGCAATCACGACCATTGGCTGCGCGATTATTTTCAAAATGAATTCGGCGCGAAAGTGTACGAAAACCCCGTTTCCATGCAATTTAACGACAAAATTTTTCACATAGGGCACGGAGACGGCTTGGGACCCGGCGACAGGGCATATAAGATAATGAAAATTTTGCTTTTCAGAAATGCCCCGTTTCGTTGGCTTTTTAACAATGTTTTGCCGCCCAATATCGGTGTTTGGCTCGGGCAATCATGGTCAGAAAAAAATAAAGGCAACCGAATTGACCGCAAAGAACGCTTTGAAAAGCCCGAAAATGAATATATTTGGCATTATTGCCGCCAAAAAGAAACGGAAAATCATCACGACTTTTATATTTTCGGACATCGGCATTTGGCACTCGACCTCAAAGTTACCGAAAACAGCCGGTATTTTAATTTGGGCGAATGGTTCGGCTACCGAACTTACGCTGTTTTTGAAGGAAATGAATTAAAAATGTTGCGCTATAACGCAGAAAATGATGAAAAATATGAGATTATTCGCCATTAATTCAGGCTTTTTTAAATTGGACGGCGGTGCCATGTTCGGTGTTGTTCCCAAAAAAATTTGGCAAAAATTAATTACGCCTGATGAAAACAATTTTTGCACTTGGGCAATGCGTTGTCTGCTCGTTGAGACAGGAAATCGCTTAATTTTAACAGATACGGGCATCGGCGATAAGCAAGAGAGCAAATTTCGCCTCAATTTCGGCGTAGATTCGCCTTCCGCCCTCGTATCTGAAATCAATAAAGCGGGCTATTCAGCGGAAGAAGTAACCGATGTTTTTCTCACACATTTGCATTTTGACCATTCCGGCGGCGCGGTTAAAAAAACGGGTAATTTTTTTGAACCGACTTTCAAAAATGCCCGCTATTGGTCTAATGAAAGTCATTGGGATTGGGCGAATAACCCGAATCCGCGCGAAGCGGCAAGTTTTTTAAAAGAAAATTTCGCCTCACTCCAACCGCAACTGAACTATCTCAAACGCTCGGAAGAGTTTGATTTAGAAGGATTTGACATATTTTTTGCAGACGGACATACCGAAAAAATGATGTTACCCTCTTTTGCACACAAAGGAAAAAAAGTAATTTTTTGCGCCGACCTTTTGCCCTCCATTCACCATCTCAAGCCCCCGTATGTCATGAGTTATGATGTACGTCCGCTCCTGACGATGGAAGAAAAAGATGTTTTTTTGACAAAAGCTTGTAACGAAGGCAGTATTTTAATGTTTGAACACGACGCTTCGCATGAGTGCTGCACCCTCAAACGTACTGAAAACGGCGCGATTGTCCCTGATGAAATTTTTGCACTTGCCGACATAAAATAAAATTGTTTTGCCGATTTGCTCGCTTTCGCGAAGTCATTCATAAAAATTAATGAATATATTGCGAAAAAAGCAAGCGGCAATCTTTTTTAGCAAAAGCCGATGACAAAAAATTTATGAAATCAAAGAATGTGATTGAGGCGATTTTCAAAAGAAACTGCACCAAACATTTCAATTCAATGTTATGGGCTGAAGTGCCTGACGAAATAAAGAATATTGTACAAAAAAACATTCTTACCTTAGCAGAAAATGATGTTATCTTGCTTTATTTTCTTGACGAAACTTATTTTTGGTTACTGACAAGTTGTTCATTGATTGTTTTTCAAGAAAAAAACAGTAAAAGTTTCGCATTTTCAGAAATAAAGCAAGTCCGCGTTCCTAAGCAATTATTTGACAGAACAATTGAAAAATCGCAGTTAGATTTTTTATTGATTTACACAGAAAATTGTACATTAAAATTGCAAGTTGAAATAAAAACTTGGCCCGCTGTTTTAAAAGTTCTTCAATTTGTAATAATGTAATTTTTTCGGCTTAAATAAGCGCGCAAAAAGCCCTCGTCGGGGTGAGCAAATACGGAAAGGTTTGTTGCTGAGAGGCTTTGTACTACATTTTTTTCGACTATCAACGGTTCGTTAGCAAGGGAATTCCTTTTGTAAATAATTAATTTTCAATGAATTACTATCACTTCCGCCGACGCAAGACTGAGCGCAATTTTGAGACGAATGTTCAATTTTCCGACTTAAAAAAATTACAAAGCTAATCAAGAAAGTACGCAACTTACCAACCAGTTTTAAAAAGTTGTTCAACTTCATCTTTTTTCTTTTTATGAATTTTGGCAAATTTTGAAACAATAGCTTGCATAATTTCATTGTCAGTTTTCAATAAAACCCACGGCTCAATAAGTGAAGCTAAAATGTAAGATTCGGCAGGAATAAGCCCCTTCGTTGTCAACAAAGGATAAGCATAATATTTTTGCAGGTGCTCGTTAAAATAGTCCCCCGAATAACAAGCAATCAGTGCAGTTTCTTTTGGATTTTTACATTTTTTTGGAATAAGTAACAAATTATAGTCCATCAAACCGTTATGTCCGTTAAAAACTATTAAATTTGCATTTCCGTTTGCGGGTATTTTTTTGTCTTCCAAAGCGATACTGTCCAAATTATTTTCGGAAACGGCAGCAAAAAAATCGTTCAGACAAGGCAACATATCGTATCCCCGATAGGCATCAGCAATCAAATAAACTTCTGCACCGTTTCCGAATTTTTTGGTAAAAATAAGCCTTTCTGCAACTTTGTCCTTTGCGTTTTTTTCCGCAGAAACAAGTTTCCAATTATCAAATTTTGAAAAATAAACTTTCATTCCATGCCCTGCCCCCCAATACAAGTTCGTTTCAAGATTTGTTCCGTCAGCCCATACCGGATAATTTTCAGAGAAAATACTGTCGTACCCATATAAAGGCACAAAAGTATGAACCACAATCGGCTCTTGCTTCTGAATTTTCTTTTTAAGATTTAAAATCGCTTCTTCCCGCTTTTCAAGCGAGTAGATTTCATTTTTTTCTACAATAAGGCTATCCTTTGTAATTTTTTTTTCTGCAACTTCGCCTTTTGGGGGATTGTTTTCACAGCCAAAGAACGATAAACAAAAAATTAAAACAAAAAAGAACGCTCCATTGGGAAGCACATTTTTGAAAATTGAGGCAGAACAAGTCATTTTGTTTCTAAATTCGCGTAATATTGACCGCAAATTTAGACAAAAATAAAAGCATTCATGGCTCGTATATAGAAAATGTTACAATACTCATTTCTTTTTAATTTTACATATTTTCTATAAGGAATTGATTATCAAACAAATAAAAAAATAAAACATGAGTACTTAAAAATTTTAAACAGTTTTTTTTCCGTAGCTTGTGTCTCCACAAGCATCAAAAAACTAACTGCCACATCTCGAGGTCGTTTGTGAAGAAACATACAAGGGCGTAAGAACTTGAATTGTAAAATGTCTTTATGGTGTTTTGGAAAGAAAATAAAACACAAAAACAGATGTTTTCGCAACCCAAAAGTTACGCTGCATTTCGTTTTAGATTTTTAAGGACAATACGATTTTCTTACATCATAAGGCAGAAGCTGTACGAAGGGTGCAGTTTTGAAAAGATTTTTTAATAATTTTCGTTTTTTGAAAAAAAAATTATACTTTGCAGAAATTTCTTGCATAAAAGAGATTTCAACGCTTTTTGAACTATTTCGGGCATGAGATTAATGTTTTCGCGTCCGAAAAATATAAGAAAAGGAACACAGCCTCAACGGTGAGGATAAGAAAAAACAGAAATTTTAGACCAAAGAGAACATCAATGACTCAGAAAACAGAATCATGGGGTACGCGAATCGGCTTAATTTTAGCAATGGCAGGGAACGCCGTCGGTTTAGGTAATTTTTTGAGGTTTCCGATGCAAGCAATGCAAAACGGCGGCGGTGCATTCATTATTCCTTACGTCGTGTGTTTTGTCCTCATGGGCATACCCTTAATGTGGATGGAATGGAGCACGGGACGTTTCGGCGGGCGCAACGGAAATCACTCTACCCCCTTTATTTTGAATAATATGTCCCCGAATCCCGTTTGGAAATATTTCGGGGTTTTCGGTATTTTTACTAATATCGGCGTGGCAGCCTATTATTGTTACATCGAATCATGGACGCTTTCTTATGTTTTTCACTCTCTTGCGCAAACTTTTAATGGTTTGTCGCAAAGCGAAACGGCAGCATTTTTCGGCAATTACATAGATATTTTTCACTCAACAACCGGTATTCCTTACGAAGCGGTGGTTTTTTATTTGCTTTGTTTAGCCTTAAATACTTACATTCTCTCACGCGGATTGTGCGCGGGTGTAGAAAAAGTGGCTACATGGGGAATGCCTATTTTGATATTTTTCGGCATCATTTTAGCTATTCGCGGCATTACTTTAGGCGCGTCGGGCGGTGCGGCAGATTGTACGGATTGCGATTCGCATCTCGGTTTAAATTTTCTTTGGGAGCCGCAGTACGGCAGTTTGACCGACCCGAAAGTTTGGCTTGCCGCTGCCGGACAGATATTTTTCACCTTATCCGTCGGTATGGGGACAATTCAATGTTACGCTGCTTATGTGCGTGAAAATGACGATATTGCGCTCAATGCCATGTCAGCGGGTTGGATGAATGCTTTTGTGGAGGTAGTTTTGGGAGCGTCGGTCGTTATTCCGATTGCGGTCGGCTATTTGGGCTTGGATTGGGTGAAAGAAAATGCCGGTTTTGCGATGGCGTTTCAAACGATGCCTTATCTTTTTACGCAATGGGGCAGCATTTTGGGTACTTTCGGCGGCGTGATGTGGTTCGGTTTGTTGTTTTTTGCCGGCATAACTTCCTCCTTGGCAATGGGTACACCTTGGATTGGTTTTATGCAAGACGAATTTGGTTGGAATTCCAAAAAAGGTGCGCTGTCATTCGGCATCATCACGGCTTTGGTCGGTTTGCCGACTGTTTTTTTCTTTTCCAACGGCGTTTTTGACGAATATGATTATTGGGCGGGAACGGTTTCTTTGGTCGTTTTTGCTTTGGCGGAAAGTATTTTATTCGGTTGGATTTTCGGCATTGATAAAGGTTGGGAAGAATTGAAACGCGGTGCAGACATTCAAATTCCGTTATTTTTCAAGTTCGTCATGAAATATGTTACGCCTGTTTTGCTCGGCTTTATTTTCTTTTCATCATTGTTAAAACCGGCGAACGGCGATTGGGGAGCAATGTTGAGCGGCAATTTTGAATTGGACAACCAAAGTATCATCGCAAGAATGTACAACAAAAGCGTAAAATACAACAGAAGTTATTTTGCGGATTATTTGCAGGCGGATACTGACGGCTCAGTTGCAAAGCTCGATGAAAGCAAAAAAACGTTTGTTTTGCAGGCAAAAAGAACTTTTTTTGTTAATAAAGATAAAAAAATTAAGCCTTACGCAGGCAACGACAAAACCGTAAAAACTTTTGATTCTATCGTTGATGTTCGCTCCTACACGTTTGATGCGG
>JBPOJO010000315.1:0-5627 GCA_052033485.1 Bacteroidota bacterium
TACCGCGAGCTTAAGCTTGCGGATTTTGAACGAAGGAAGGTATACTGCAAAAGCAAATATAAGGTCGCCGGCTAAAACTCGCGCTGCATTCTTGGGAAAACCGGCTGATTAGTTACAAGTTTTGAAATATAAGGATTTGAAAAAATGCGAAATACACCTGTAGATGAGTTTGAGCATCACAGTCAGAAGCTGTATGGCTTAAAATTAATTCGACATAATTTATTTGCAATAAATCGCCTGTAAGATGCCGTCGGTACAATTCGGCTAAACTGTTGCAAATAAAACTAAAACAGACCCGACTGTTTTTTTATTCATCAATTAAAAAAAATCCGCTTTTTATTTCAAAAAAAATCCGAAAAAAAACTTGCCTTTTCATTGCCTTTATTTATCTTTGTGTTTATCAATTTCTTTGAAAAGCAATGATTACGCCGCCTTTAGAAGAGGATTTTGTTTTTTTTGCCCTTGAAACGGAAGAAAAAAAGGAGCGAAAAGAGATTCCGGTCAAAGTGATGCTCAATCACTTTTCCGCTATCCGAAACCATATTTACGATTGTAATGAACGGTTTGACCTAAATAAATTGCTTTTCTTTAAAAATAAACTACAAAGAATTCCGACGGCTGACAAAAAAAAAGTCAGACAACTGCTTTTTAATTCGTGGAATACCGAAAAATTGCTCCGACAAAATGCCCAATCAAACGACGAAAACTATCTTCGCACCGCATTGCATTGGTCTTTTGTGCAGCTTTATTATTCGGCTTACCTAAATATGTACGCTTTTTATTTAGCAAAATCCATAACGTGCAAAACCCACGAAGCAATTTTAAAACAATTTGCAAGCCTTGTGAAAAGCAATTCTTACCCCGCCTGTATCAGTTTTTTTGCCGACGGAGAAATGAAAAACTTTGATTATACGCACTTGAAACTCGCGAGCGGTGAAAAAATTCAACATTTTGACCAATATCAAAGCGGTTTTCACACCGACAATCAAATCGCACTTTTTTTAAAAACAACTCGTGAAAAAAAAGCAATTCTCCTCAAAGAAGAACGGCAATCGCACAACAAAACGGCGATTCTCAATCCCGCAGGAAAAGTTTTGAGCAAATTTAAGCCCGAACATTGGAAGCAAATTACTGACAAAATGGGCGTTACAACCCTTTTTGATATGCTTTATCGGCAAAGAATTAAGGCTAATTATCAGGATATTGAGAACTTAATGTATGCCCGACAAGATGCGGTTGAGTTTCACAGTGTTATCAGCGAAATTCTTTATTATTTGAATTTTGTCCATGAGGCATATCTTTGCAAAATTGTCGGCTTAAAAGACATTGAAAATATGACAAAAGATTTTTCGGACAATTTTGAAGGAAATTATTTTGTCGCCGAACGGTTTGCCGCGCACATAAAGCCACTTTTTTAAAATTTTGCTCTGATTCGCAAGTGCGCTGTTTGAGATTTAAGACGCGGAATCGGCATAAGAAAACAGCGGCTTTTATGCCCATAAGCCGCTGAAAACAAACAATTTATGCGGGATATTCCACAAAATTGCGGTCTGTTTCGTACAAAGTTACTTTTAAGTCCAAATGTTCGGGCAATTCGCCGCGCAAAATATTCCAAATAACGACACAAATATTTTCCGCCGTAGGGTTCAAGGTTTTAAATTCTGCCGTATCCAAGTTTAAATTTTTGTGGTCAAAACGCTCCTCAATATGCTCTTCAATGAGGTCACTGAGGTATTTCATATCAACGACATAGCCCGTTTCGGGGTCAATTTCTCCACTCACTTTTACAATTAAGTTGTAATTATGACCGTGAAAATTGTGATTATTGCATTTTCCGAAAATTTTCGTGTTTTTTTCGTCTGACCAATTCGGATTAAAAAGGCGGTGCGCAGCGTTAAAATGCGCTTTTCTGAAAACAGCTACTTTCATAACATTTGTTTTAAGTTTGAAAAACCGATTTTTGTACAAAAATTTACCAAAAAAATGTTTCTTCGGATACCAAAGATACGATGAAAATATTGTTTTTGGAAATTTTTAGTTTTTTCGCACAAATTCGCTTGCGACTCCGCGATTCTGAAAACAAAATACCTATATTTTTTTCAATGTTTTGGGGTTTCCGTTTATCATTATCCCTTTTAAATTTGCTATTTTCTTATTCCATTTGTCAAACTTATAAGTTAAGCCGAAACAACAATAACACGAGCAATAATCGCCGTAGCCGTGAAAAATTAAATTCAAATAACCGTCCTTTTCAATAAAATCAGCATCACAAAGAAAACTATGACAACAATTTTCGGAAATTTTTAACTCAACAAAAAGTACCGAATCTGTTTGAAAAATTGAAAAAATATAGTCATCAAAATAGCCCTCTTCATTCTTCATTTCGCAATCCGTGATTTTTACCTCTCGCAAACTCACCCCATTATTCATTTGATTGATATGATTCCATGTGCCGGGTAAGACAGTTGTACCGACCAAGATATGATTTGCCGCGTGAGAGTTCAAAACAAGTGTATCTATTTGATAATCAATCGGTTGCTCACCAAAATTTTTGTTTTTTTTAATAAAAACCGTATCAACCGACTGCGCCAAAATTGCACCTGCACTCAGCACAAAAAGCGCGCAAAAGAAGAAAATTTTTCGCAACATAATTTTTTTGTTGAAAAATGATAATTTAGCCAACATTTTAACTTTCGGCACAGGTATATGCCTAATTCTTGCTAAATTTTTGCGAATAAACGAAATGTTTTTTGAATCATTGATATTTTTTTACGATTTTTGCGCCCAAACTTTTGAAAAGTAACTCCCTAAATAATATGACTGCAAACGAAGTTCGCCAAATTTTTCTTGACTTTTTCAAGTCAAAAGGGCACAGCATTGTGCCGTCCGCGCCGCTCATTTTGAAAGATGACCCTACTTTGATGTTTTCAAATTCGGGAATGGTGCAATTCAAAGATTATTTTTTGGGAAATAAAGTTGCAGCCGCCAAAAGAATCGCCGATACCCAAAAATGTCTGCGTGTTTCGGGAAAACACAATGACTTGGAAGAAGTCGGTATAGACACTTATCACCACACACTTTTTGAAATGCTCGGAAATTGGTCGTTCGGCGACTATTTTAAGCAAGATGCCATTGATTGGGCGTGGGAATTGCTCACCGAAATTTATAAATTGCCCAAAGACAGACTTTATGTAACGATTTTTGAGGGCGATAAAAAAGAAAATTTAGACCCCGATAATGAGGCAAAAAATATTTGGAAAAAACACGTTTCCGAAGAGCGAATTTTGAACGGAAATAAAAAAGATAATTTTTGGGAAATGGGCGACCAAGGTCCTTGCGGTCCTTGCTCCGAAATCCACTTTGATTTGCGCCCCGACAACGAAAGAGCACAAATTTCCGGCGATAAATTAGTCAATGCAGACCACCCACAAGTCATTGAAATTTGGAATTTGGTATTTATGCAATTTAACAGAAAAGCCGATGGTTCTTTGGAGCAACTCCCTGATAAACACGTAGATACGGGCATGGGTTTTGAGCGTTTGGTGCGTGTAATTGAAATGAAACATTCTAATTATGATACAGACGTTTTCGCCCCGCTTTTGAAACATTTGGAGTTTGCGTCGCAAAAAACTTTCGGTAAAGACGAAAAAATTGATATTGCCATGCGCGTCATTTCCGACCACGTGCGTGCGGTAGCATTCACGATTGCGGACGGTGAATTGCCCTCAAATAACGGTGCAGGCTATGTTATTAAGCGAATTTTGCGCCGAGCTGTTCGGTACGGCTATACTTTTTTGGGTTTTACCGAACCTTTTATGCACGACTTAGTGCCCGTTTTGTCGGCGCAATTCAGCCATATTTTTCCCGAAATTGATGCACAAAAAGATTTTATTAAAAAGGTTATTTTTGAAGAAGAACGCGCTTTTTTGCTTACTTTGGAAAAAGGAATTAAGCGTTTTGACGAAATAAAATACACCCTGAGCGACACGCACATCCCCGGAAAATTAGTTTTTGAGCTGTACGATACTTTTGGTTTTCCCGTAGATTTGACCGAACTTTTGGCACGTGAAAGTGGCATGAGTATAGACAAAAAAGAGTTTGAAGCGGCAATGAAAGAGCAAAAAGACCGTTCTCGGGCAGCAGCCGAAACGGAAAAATCGGATTGGAATTTTATTGTTGACCATGCGGAAGCGAATCGTTTTTTGGGCTATGAACATTCGGAAGCAAAAGCGAAAATTTTGCGTTATCGCCAAATTTCGGACAAGAAAAAATCTTATTTTCAACTTGTGCTCAATCAAACGCCGTTTTATGCCGAAAGCGGCGGTCAAGTAGGCGACAAAGGCAGTTTGACGGGCGAAAACGGTGAAAAAATAGTGGTTTTTGATACCGTAAAGGAAAATGATTTAATTATTCATTTAACTGACAAATTGCCTTCAAATCTTACACAAGAATTTCATTGTCAAGTAAATACGGAAAAGCGCAAACTCACGGAAAACAATCACTCATGTACGCATCTTTTGCATGCAGCTTTGCGTCAGGTACTCGGTACGCACGTCATGCAAAAGGGTTCTTTGGTCAATGAGGAAGTTTTGCGTTTTGACTTTTCGCATTTTGCTAAAATGACAGATGAAGAAATTGCAAAAGTTGAATCAATCGTTAATGCAAAAATTCGCGAAAATATTACATTAGAAGAAAAGCGAAATGTCCCCATTTCGGAAGCAAAATCTTTGGGTGCGATGGCACTTTTTGGCGAAAAATACGGTGATTTTGTGCGCGTGATAACTTTTGATAAAAATTATTCGGTTGAACTTTGCGGGGGTACGCACGTCAAGGCGACGGGGCAAATCGGGCTTTTTAAGATTGTTTCGGAAAGCTCCATTGCTGCGGGGGTTCGCAGGATTGAGGCGGTAACGGCTTCAAAAGCGGAAGAATTTGTCGCAGAGCAGGCGAAGATTTTGTCAGAATTGCGCGAAATGTTGAAAAATCCCAAAGATTTGTTAAAAGCGGTTTCGGCATTGTCGGAGGAGAAAGCGAAATTGCAGAAGGAGATTGAGCGTTTGCAGGCAAAAGAAATTACGGCGGTGAAAAATGAATTGCTCGGAAAAATTACTGTAAAAAGCGGTGTAAATTTTCTTGCGGAACGGGTGGAAATGCCTTCGTCAGAGGCACTCAAAACGCTTTCATTCCAACTTAAAAATCAAACGGAGAATTTATTTTCGGTTTTGGTGTCCGAAATTGAAGGCAAGGCGCACATAGCGGTGATGATTTCTGAAAATCTTACGGAAGAAAAATCTTTAGACGCGGCAAAAATTGTGAAAGATTTGGCAGCCTTAGTGCAGGGCGGCGGCGGCGGTCAAAAATTCTTTGCGACGGCAGCAGGGAAAAATCCGGAGGGAATTGAGGGGGTTTTGGTGAAGTGTAAAGGGTTGGTGTAGGAGATAAGTTGCTGCATGTAACCCCAAAAAACTCATAACTGACAATTCTTTGAGAAGTGTCAGTTATGAGTTTTTTGATTAACAACCACAAACAATTTCCTTCAAAAAAATCTCATCTTTGACAACGACGAGCGTAAAAGCACGCAATTTAGGGGCATTTTTCAACAAAGTATCGGTGGCGAGATATTTTTT
>JBPOJO010000700.1:0-7852 GCA_052033485.1 Bacteroidota bacterium
CATGTGGCGGAGAAATGAGGTTTGTCGGCGTGAGCTTTTTTTGTTTAAAAGGGGCAAGGGAAAAACAGTTTGTAAATAATTATTGAAAAATCGCAACTATTTAGCCGAAGTGTACCGCGAGCTTTAGCTTGCGGATTTGGAAGAAGGTATTTTGCAACAAGCGAATGTAAGGTCGCAAGCTAAAGCTCGCGCTGCATGCTTATTCCCTTTCGTATGATAATTTCGTACTTCTTTGTAGTACGATTTTCCAAAATTGTGCAGGCGAATTGGATTTTACAAGTTATTTTACTGCGGTTCTAACACTCAAAAGGGAATAAATCTGATTTTTGAGCAGGGTATTGTGAGTATCATGCTTACCAACTTTGTTTTTCAAAATTTAACGCAGTTCTTGCAGCAATTTTTCGTCAATTTGGTGAAAACGCAAGATTTTTTTTCCTTTGTGGTCGTTCATAAATTCGAGGGCGGCAAGGCTGTCTTTGAGCGGAATAAAATCTGCCCCCATCGGTCCGACGACATCACTGCCCTGCACAAAAAAAAGTTTATCGCCTTCCGAAAGCGATTTTGAATAGTATTCCGTAAAATAATATTTTCCGTCAGAGGGCAATTTTTGACTTTCTTTGGCAAAAAATAAACATCGCGGCGAACAGGCAACATCAGAAAAATCAGCTCCGACACGCTTCGCTGTTCGAAAAGCAGGGTATTTTGAAATGCTCATTGAGCACCAAACACATTTCTCGTCGCCGTTTTTTTTTTCAATATCAACGCCGCAGGAGAAGAGAAAAAGCAGTAAAAAAAAATATCTTTTGGGCATTTAAAAAATGTTAAGGTTGTTTTTTGACCGCAAAATCACTCGGCAAAGCAAAAAGACGACCGAGCATTTTTTCTTCAATGACAAAATAAACATTGTCAATTTCGGAATGCCCGATAAACGAATCTTCGTATTTAAAAGTGCGAATACGCGCATTGCGAACGGGGTCAATGTCCTCAACAGCAAAAACCGCAATCGGAATCCCTGTTGCGATAGCCTCTTTTGCCTTTGTTTCGTCAATAAAACCGGCAACCCGAACGCGCTCTAAGTTGTTGATAAATTTAATGAGTTTATTTTGGTCTGCCTGCTCAAGCCCCTTCACACGAAAATAGCCCGAATCGGCAGCAACCGTTTCAAATTGAACGGAAAGCACGGAATTTCCCTTTTTTCCTTCAAAGCTTTCAAAGGTTTTGACGGTGCGCGAGTGAGTTTTGAAAAGCCGCTTATCGCGCCATTCGTTTTCATCAATGTTAAAAATCTTAAACAAATCAACCGGAAAACCGGGAATATATATGCTGTACGCCATGTCTGCACCTTTAATCATGGCATACGTTTCGCCTTCATAAGCCGTTATAGAATAGCTCATTAAGGGAATATTGCGCTCAAAAATTTTAATTTCAACTTGATTATTGACAAAAGCCTTTGCCACATTATCGCGCAAACCGGCAGGCACGGGGCGTTTTATTTCAATTTTTGCCAAAACAGCAAAAAGAGACTCAAGCATTTCAGGGTCAATGCCGTATTTGTTGTTAATTCGCCATTCGTCCGCGCTGATTTGCTCAATATCATTTTCTTGAATGACTATCCTGTCGGCTTTTTTGTCAAAAGGAAGTGCAAATGAAATCGAAATGCGCTCTTCGGACGAAAGCGTATCATCTTGCTGCAAAAGCAAAAAAATTGAGATAAGCAAGGCGACAATAACAGCCGATAAAAATTTTAACTTGACGCTCAAGACCGTATTTTTTTCTGCAAACATAAAACAAAAATATTTTGTTTGCAATCATTTAAGCAAATCTTATGCTGATTTTCTTACGCGGGCTACAGCGGACGCTCAATGACGATTTTTTCTTTGATGAACAGGGGCGTTCCGTTTTTAAAAGCATAAATTTCATAAGAATATTTGCCGTCGGGATATTCGGCAAAAAGAATTTCAATTTTACCTTCCGCTAACATTTTATTGGGGTATTGAAAAGCATACGCGGGAATATAGAGGCGCACGCCGTTGAGCAAGGTAACGATTGCGGAGACGGAAGCATCTGTTTCAAAACTCGAATATTGCACACCTTCTTTTTGTTTTTGTTCAAAAACAGGGTTTTCGGCGGAAAAAAATGCGGTTTGTGTCTTGTTTTTTTCCGATAATTTAAGATTGCCGATTTGATAAACAATCAGCAATGAAAGCAAAAAAATGAACGAAAAAGACCAAGAAATCGTGCGGCGCAGGGTTCTTGTGTCCTCTTCGGCGGCTTTGCGATAACGATAAGCCGAAAGAAGTAAATCAAAATTTTTATATTTCAGCAGGTCGCCGGCAGTCTTTTTATTTTGTCTGAAACGAATCATTTTTTTGCGTTTAAAAGTGCTTTTGTTTGATTTTATCGAGCAAGCGATACAATTTCATCTTTGCATTCGCCTCCGTGAGGTCGAGAATATAGGCAATTTCTTTAAAAGACTTGCTTTCATAAAAACGAAGTTGTATCAAATGAAGTTCATCTTCTTTCAATTTTTCGAGCGCGGCAAGCAAGCGCGAGAGTTGAATGTCGTGTTCGATTGCGTCAGAATCATCGGCAAGGGCGTATTTTTCGTCATCTTCCCACTCAAAAACCGCCTCAATTTTATCTTTTCTATAATGCAAATTGACCTCATTTGCCGCTATTCGATATAACCAAGCCGAAAAAGGCAAACCTCGCGGCACATATTTTTCGATGTTGAGCATGGCTTTGAGAAAAGTTTGTTGAGTTAGGTCAGCCGCAAGCTCTTCGCAGGAGGCGCGCCGCAAAACATACCGAAAAATTTGCTCGTAATACTTTTCGTAAAAGTAGGCAAATTTTTCGGGTTGCTTGACGACCTGAGCAATGATTTTATACTCGGCTTGTATCGAATCGTATGATAAACTTTTTTGCAAAACCGATTTTTTCCTGCATAATACAATTTTTTCGGAAAGTAACGCGGTTCAAAAAAAAGTTTGGGAAAAAAAGTGCCTTGAATGAAAAATTTTAGCGACACACAAACGAGCTTATCACTGACATTTCTGTCAGAAATATTAGTGATAAGCCCGTTTGCATCAACAAGCACCAAGTTTTTTTGTCTCGGACTTATTTACGGCACAAAAATTATCCAATCAGTTTATTTTTGAGCAAATATTCGGCAATTTGTACCGCATTGGTTGCCGCGCCTTTTCGGAGATTATCGGCGACAATCCACAAATTGAGGGTTTTTTCACGGCTGAAATCACGTCTGATTCGCCCGACAAAAACCTCATCTCGCCCGTGAGCGGTGAGCGGCATCGGATATAAATTTTCTGACGGATTGTCTTGAACAACTACGCCTTCGGTTTTCGCAAGAATTTCGCGAACTTCCTGCAAATCAAAATCATTTTCAAATTCAATATTGACGGACTCAGAATGTCCGCCCATGACGGGGATTCTGACCGTTGTTGAGGTGATGTTGAGCGAATAATCGTTGAAGATTTTTTTCGTCTCATTTATCATTTTCATTTCTTCTTTCGTGTAGCCGTTTTCGGTAAAAACGTCAATATGCGGCAAAACGTTGAGGTCAATTTTGTGCGGATAAACCATTTTAGCCTCTTTATCGCCTGCTCTTTCCTGCATCAATTGGTCGACGGCAGCTTTTCCCGTGCCGGTAACGGATTGATAAGTCGAAACAACTACGCGCTTAATTTTGTATTTTTGGTGCAGAGGCGCGAGGGGCAAAACCATCTGAATTGTCGAACAATTAGGGTTTGCAATAATTTTATCATTTTTTGTCAAAATATTTCCGTTCACTTCCGGCACGATAAGGGGTTTATCTTCGTGCATTCGCCAAGCGGAGGACTTGTCAATTACGGTCGTGCCTGCCTGTGCAAAAAGGGGCGCAAGTTGCAAGGAAGTTGTGCCGCCTGCCGAAAAAACTGCAATTTCGGGCTTCATTTGTATCGCCGTTTCAGCCCTTACGACGGTGTATTCTTTTCCGGCAAAAGTAATTTTTTTGCCCGCAGATTTTTCGGACGCAACCGGAATCAATTCCGTGAGCGGAAAGCGGTGCTCTTCAAGAACTTTCAAAATTTCGGTGCCGACAAGACCTGTTGCACCCACAACTGCGACTTTCATTTTTTTCAAATTTGTTTCCAAAAGCATACAAACTAAAAATCGTCGCAAAGATAATTTGAAGGCAAATATTTTGGCATTTTTTTGATTTTTTTTTCAAAAGGATAATATCAATAAGCTGCTTACGAGTTTTCACGCCGATTTTGCCGCCCAAAAGCATTTTTTATCCTAATAAAGTATTGATTTTTCTGACAATATTTTGTGATTTTTTTAATAATATATACCTTTGCGGCAAATTTTTAAAAAACGAATTCACATGAAAATTCTCCGCACTTTAATTTTCTTTGTTCTGCTCTTCGTTGCCGCATGGCAGCCTTCATTTTCACAAACAGGAAAAGAATGGTTTTTCACCTTAGATGAAGAGGATATTTTGGAAACCAAAAAAAGAACTCTTTTAGTCATTTTGCTCACGGAAAACCAAGATGCCGTTAAAAAAATGACCAAGAAAAAGAAGTTAAAAGAGTTAGCTAAATACAAAGCTAACATCAAAATTTACAATGCTAATTTGAAAGCAGCTGTTGAGAAATTTTGGCGATTCAACGAAAAAATTGAATACAGAACAGATGTTGAGCTTGAATCTTTGCGCAAAGAAAAGAAATTGAGTTCTTACGCCTTGCTTGAGCACGATATCATTACGGTTCACTTGAAAGGCGAAGGGGCGATGATTTACGACAGCAGCACAAGGTCAACACTTTCCCTTTATATCGGCAGAAAAAAAAGGAAAGGTATTGTTTCGGCTGTCAACTTGCCGAGTTTGATACCCATTAAAGAAGAATTCGGTGTTGCCATGAATTATATTCAGTTGTTAATGGATGATTTTCTCGCCGGCAAATCAGCGAAAGAAAGAAAAAAAATCTTGCTTGTAAGGAGCAAAGAACTTTCTCAATTGACCCTTTTGATTGATAAAAAAGACATTGAAAAAGGCGTTACCCTTGCAAAGCTGAAAGCTGTTTATCCTTTTAAAATTGAAGTTACGACCGAACAACGCATTAACAAAGCTATTTGGGAGCGCGAAAAAGGCGTTTGTTTTCTGCAAATCGTTCCTTTGAACGGCACTAATTCGGACGGTTCGGCAAAAACATTTTGGCAAACTGCCGGCGGTCCGGGTATGAAAACGCTCTATGCGCAATACGTCATTAATGCCGAAACAGGTTATTTCATCTCTTACTCCACTCCGCCTACTTTCGTAACAAAATTAGCAAAATCAAGGCGCGAACTCGACGAAAACACGCTCAAGGATATTTATGAAAAATACGAAAAGAGCATCAAAGAAGATGAAAAAGATGCCGAAAACGATGAGATTCCGAAAACGGAAGAGGGCAGCGAGAGTGATAAAGAAGCGGATAAATAGGTAACAAGATAATATTTTGCAGTTTTCCGAAAAAACCGATTTTACAAAAAAGTCGGTTTTTTTTACCATTTTTTGCATAAAAAAAGCTCATCTTGCGACGAGCTTTTCTTTTATATCAAATCGAATGAATGTCAAAATTATTTACCTTCAGCAGGTTTTTCAGTTGCTGCGGGTTGTTCGCCTGCGGGTTGTTCTGTAGCAGCAGGTTGTTCTGTAGCAGGTTGCTCAGTTGTAGCAGGTTGCTCAGTTGCAGCAGGTTGCTCAGTTGTTGTAGCAGGTTGCTCAGTTGTTGTGCTTTCTTCTTTTTTAGCACCGCATGAAGCGAAAGCGAAGAGGGCTACGCCCAAGAAAAGAACAGCTAATTTGTTCATAATCGTTTCCAATTTTTAGTGTGAATTTGCTTTATCTTTCAAAAGCGATGCAAAGGTATAACAGCGAAATGAGAATTGCAAATTTTTGTAGATATTTTTTTAAAAAATACACTTTTTTTTAATAAGACGGCTAAAACGCCTTCAAAACCTGCTGCGCCGTTTTTTTCAACAACAAAAGGGCGCAGCAAGTTTTAGAAAAAGAAAAACGGGTTAATCATTTTTCTTTTGTTCGCGCAGCCATTTTTCTTTTTCTTTGGCTTCGGCGATACTTTTGGAAAACTTCACATGAGCAGGCACTTCGTTGATGTCCCAAACGATTCGCAAAAAAGCAAGCGTTTTCAAAATGTAGTACGTTATATCAATTTCCCACCAAAAAAAACCTTGTCGTGTTGAAGACATATAATAGTGGTGGTTGTTGTGCCATCCTTCGCCGAGCGTCAGCAGTGCCAAAATTAAACTGTTGCGAGATTCGTCGCCGGTTTCGTAGCGTTGTTTGCCGAATTTATGCATCAGCGAATTGATAGAAAAAGTGCCGTGATAGAGGATAGCCGTGCTGAGAAAAAATGCCGTCAATAGCGTAGACCACCCGTAAGAAAACAGTGCGGAAATATTCCCTGTCGCGGCAAAACCGTCAGTTGCCCCTCTGCCGTTGACATAGCCGCCGAGCAGCATCAGCGATATTGCCAAGACCAAAGGCGGGACAAGGTAGTATTTATTGAGCCAACGCAATTCCGCAAATTTGGCAAAATCACTGATTCGCGTGTAGTTCGTTTTTTTGAAGGTGCGCTCCATTATCCAACCGATATGCGAGTACCAAAAACCGTAGAGTTTCATAGAATGCGGGTCTTCGGGTTTGTCGCTGTGACGGTGATGGTCGCGGTGCAACGAAGCCCACCACAAAATCCCTTTTTGTACGGAAGTTTGCGCCATAAAAGCCAAAATAAATTGAAAAAAGCGCGATGTTTTGAACGTTCGATGCGAAAAATAGCGGTGATATCCGCTTGTAATGAAAAACATTCGCACAAAATACATCAAAATGCACATCACCCAATCAAAAGTGCTTGCACCTGTCCAAAAAATACCGAGCGGCAGGGTATGAAAAATAATAAAACCGAGCGTATCGCGGACTTTCGTTTCACCTTTTTGTCGCAAAGCGATGGCGTGCTCGTCGAGTTTGAATTGATTTGATTGACTCATCAGACAGATAAATTTTCGTTAAAAACAGGGTAAAATTCGACAATTAAAATTCTTATTCCAAATTTTAAAGCTGCTTATTTAGAATTATTCTTAAATAATTTTTCCGAAAAAATATTTTCTTATGCCTGCATCATATAATTTTCGCTTAAAATATTTGTAATCAATGTCTTATAGTTTATTCAAAAAAATCTACGTATTGAAAAAGCGATGTGCAAAAAGGCGATTAGCTTTTTTAATTTAATGCTGTTTTGTTAAGTGTTTATACTCAATCGGAAAGACAAAATTTGCGAAAAATATACAGTTCCTAACGGAACAAAAAAATCGGGAAGACAATTTTCTACCAATATTCAACGCCTAAAGGCGTAATTTGTGCCGATAGGCACTAAATCTTGGTAGAAAATAATTCATATTCTCTTTGTTGTTCTGTTAGGAACTGTATATTTTAGCAAAATAATTTCTCCTTTTCTTCTTAACTAAACAGCATTGTCTTGAAAAAACTTTTCGGACAGCCTCATTATTGAGCTAAATGGTTAATTTTTAAAGTTTACACTAAATTTGACGTTCACGATAGGATTTCGCGGGTCATTCGTGAAAAGCGTAACGTTGCGAGTTTGTGCTTTTTTTCTCCCCCGCCCCAAGCGCACCAAAAAAACAGGAATCTCTAAATTTTCGCCTGCTCGAACCCGCAGCGGAAATGTTTGTATTGTGGTCGCACCTGTCCCATAACTATACAAAATTTTATGAATTTGTAAGTCTTCTTGTCCTTTATTTTCGATTTCAAATGAGGTATAAATGCTGTCTTTTT
>JBPOJO010000340.1:0-5293 GCA_052033485.1 Bacteroidota bacterium
TGTATTGTCCGAAAAGAAAGTCGGAAAGTCGCCGAAAGCTCTTTTTGTGAAACTCAAAGACAGTTCCGGACGCGAATCGGACGTGTATGAGATTAATTTTAATCGTTCGTTTTAGGACGAAACCGCAAGGCTTCGCCGGCTTTGAGATGCAAATAAAAGTTTGGCGTTACTTGGTTTAAAAGTGCATTAGGGCAAATATTTGCACCAAAACAATTTCACGGCAACCTTTTTTGCCGTGAAATTGTTTTTAAGTGAATTTTCCCTTCTCCCTTGTTTCTGTCTTCTCAAACAACTGATAATCAATATTTTAAATAAAAGAAGAGAAATAATATTTCCGCGTCGTAGCTTTTGTCATCGCAAGCGGCGGCGAAAAACTAATGCAAAGCCTTGTATAACAGTCCTTTGTAAAAACTCAAACGAAAGCGGTTGCATAATTTTTTTACAATAAAATTTGCGCAAATACTTATTTTTTGAAAAGCGTGCGCAAATACGTTGTTCTGAATAAATTTTTTTTTAAATTTGCACATTAAAGAAGCTAATATGAAAAACTACAATACGGGGCGCGATGCTTTGCTTTTGCGCGAATACGGCAGAAATGTTCAAAATATGATTTGCCAAATTGCCGAAATGGAAGACCGCGAAGCACGTACGCAAGCCACCAAACTTTTGGTCGAAATACTCAAACAACTCAATCCCTCCGTTAAGGAGCACAGCGATAATTTGCAGAGAATTTGGGACCATTTGCACCTTATGTCCGGCTATGATTTGGATATTGACAGCCCTTTTCCTACGCCAAGCCCGAATCATGCCGTTTTGAAGCCGGTTCGTCTTGCTTACAAAACCAAAGATTTGAAATTTAAGCATTACGGTCGCAATCTCGAACTCCTCACGGATTATGCCGTTTCGCTCGAAGATGAGAACGAAAAAATACAAGCCATTGCGTACATCGGGCGTTTGATTAAGAATTTTTATACACAATGGAGCAAAGAAAGTCTTGATGATACGCTCATTATCGAACAACTTCGCACACTCTCAAACGGAAAAATCAATTTGAGCCTCGAATTTGTCAAAGAAGAGGGCTTATTTGAAGGTGCGCTGAACGGCGAGATGAGAAATCAAAATTTCCATCAAAACAGCTATCAACAAAACAGGAAAAAACCGCATCATTTTTCCGGCAATACGAACAGAAATCAAAACAATAGGCACAAAAGATAGTTTTATCGAAAACTTTCCGTTATGACAATCGAAGAAAAAGTTGAAACCGCTTTGCAGAGCATTCGCCCTTACCTCAATGCTGACGGCGGCGATGTCAGATTAATTGAAATTACTCCCGAAAAGGTCGTTTTAGTTGAGATGACGGGGTCTTGCGAATCCTGCAAATTGTCTGCAATGACCATCAAAGGAGGCTTAGAGCAAACCGTTAAGCACGCCGTTCCCGAAATTACGGCGGTAAAAGCAATAAATGTTAATTTTGATTTTTAACTTTTTTGTTATGCTTTATTACAAAACGTTTCAAGAAGGGGCAACGCAAGAGTGGGTGATTTTTGTTCACGGAGCAGGGGGAAGCTCTTCGATTTGGTTCAAACAAGTCAGAGAGTACATCAAACATTTTAACGTTTTGCTCATTGATTTGCGCGGACACGGCAAATCGGCAGAAGTTTTTTCCGACGCAAGTCAAAAAACTTACTCTTTTCAGGACATCAGTCGCGATGTGATAGAAGTTGTGGAACACCTCAAAATTGCGCAGGCGCATTTTGTCGGAATTTCGCTCGGCACTATCATTATTCGCACTATCGGAGAAATCAAACCCGAAATTATCAAAAGTATGATTCTCGGCGGAGCGGTAACGCGCCTCAACTTGCGCTCGCGTTTTCTCGTTTTGTCTGCAAAATTAACAAAAAAGTATATACCTTTTATTTGGCTTTACAGCATTTGTGCGCATATTCTCATGCCGAGCAAACGACACAAAGAGTCAAGAAGTATGTTTATTCGGGAGGCAAAAAGATTGGCAAAAGCTGAATTTTTGCGTTGGTTTGTTCTCACGACCGAAATCAATCCGCTTTTGAAATATTTTGAAGAAAAAGACCTCAAAATTCCGACTTTGTACCTCATGGGCGACGGAGATTACATGTTTTTGCCTGCCGCAACAAAAATTGTTAAAGAGCATATTTTTTCAGTCTTAAAAATTATCAAAAACAGCGGACACGTTTGCAATATTGACCAACCGGAGGAATTTAATGACTTTTCCATCAATTTTATTCACCGCCTTTCCGCACAAAATAATGAGCAAGAAAAATTATTGTTTATGAAAAATTTTTAATTTTTATGCTCAGTTTTTACCCCGGCACTTCCAAAACACATCCGCTCCTGTCCGAATTTTTTGCCGAAGCACTTCAAAAAAATATTTGTTCTTTGCCCCATCGGAGCGAAGAGTTTTCTGAAATTTACCGCGCCTGCCGACAGTTATTTCTTCAAAAACTCTTCATGCCGGAGGATTTTTACCTCTTTTTTGTCTCATCTGCCACGGAAGTTTGGGATATTATCAATCGAACGTATCAAAAGGACGAATCTTTGCACATTTACAGCGGTGATTTCGGCGAAAAGTGGTTTTTGAGGCATCAAATTATTGCGCCGGAAAACACAATCGGGCAATATTTTCACCATGAAGACGAGGCTGTCTTGCCCGATGATATTGAAAAATTTTCTCTTATCTGCCTCACGCATTGCGAAACCTCAAACGGAACACTGATTTCCGACAAATTTTTAAGGGAGTTGAGGGAAAAAAATCCTCATGCGCATATTGCGCTCGACGCAACTTCGACCGCAGGCGGTCTCCGTGTTGATTGGCAAAACATTGATTTTTATTTTGCATCGGTACAAAAATGTTTGGCTTTGCCGGCAGGTTTGGCAATTTTTTGTGTCAGAAAAAAAATCATAAAAGCACAAAAAACTGCTTTTAATGCCCCCTCAATTTTAGCGGAAAATGCCGAAAAATTTCAAACGCACTGCACGCCGAATGTGCTGAATATTTTTTTATTGCAAAAAAGTTTGGAAAATAGTTTTCCGATTCCGCAAACGGAAAAAATTTTGCGAGAAAGAGGCGAGCGTTTTTTGGCTGAGCTGCAAACGACAAATTTGAAAACACTTGTACGCCGAAAGTCCCTTATTTCTCCGACAGTTTTTTGTTTTTTTTGTGAAAAAATTGAGCGTGAAAAATTGTTTCGGGCAGCCAAAACAAACAATATTCTGCTCGGAAACGGCTACGGACGTTGGGCGGAAAATACTTTCAGAATAGCAAATTTCCCGCAACATACGAATGAAGATTTTGAAAAACTGACAACTTTTTTACGAACGCAATTTTAATTAACCTGATAGTATTGTCGGCATCTTGCCGGCTAAATTTAGCTGTTTGGGGGACAAGATGATTGCTTGCGACCCTAAATTAACCAAGCTAAAAACAAGTATAAAGCCTCATTAGCGCGAACTCTCGACAAAAAAAATCGCAGAGTCGCATCTGCTTATTTTTTAATGCTTTGCTTTCAATTT
Source organism: Bacteroidota bacterium (assembly GCA_052033485.1). Classification (GTDB taxonomy): domain Bacteria; phylum Bacteroidota; class Bacteroidia; order Cytophagales; family Bernardetiaceae; genus JBPOJO01. The sequence continues at coordinate 3,547 of JBPOJO010000340.1, forward strand.
TACGCCCTTTTTTCTGCCCTCGAATCTCTTTCGCACTCATTTTTTGAAATTTTTTTTGCAATATTTTTTTGATAAAACCATAAATTCACTATATTTCGAATAATACCTAAAAAACTAAAACGAAATGTAACGTAGCTTTGGGCTGCAAAAACGCCGATTTTTGTGCTTTTTTTTAACTCAAAAACACCCTTAGGGCGTTCTGCATTACGTTTTAAATTTTTAGGTAATAAAAAAATTTGCAAAAAAAAATGAAGAGAAGTACATTTTCGATAGCGGGTATTCAAATGCGCGTTTCGGCATTGAACAGCAATGTTGAATACATGAAATATAAGGTGCGGACTCTGATGGCGATTTATCCATGGGTGGAAATGGTCGTTTTCAGTGAGTTGTCGGCTTACGGACCTTTGACAAAATTCGCACAAACTTTTCCCTGTGCGGCAGAAAAAGAATTTGCAAAACTGTGCGAAGAGTATAATATATGGATGGTTACGGGGTCTATTTTTGAGCAAGAGGGCGAAAAAATTTACAACACCGCAACTGTCATCAATCCTTACGGAAAAGTTATCGGTCGCTATCGCAAAATGTTCCCTTTTCTGCCTTATGAGCAGGGAGTTGAGGGCGGAGAGGAGTTTTTTGTTTTTGATATTCCCGAGGTCGGGCGTTTCGGCGTTTCGATTTGCTACGACATGTGGTTTCCGGAAACGACACGCACTTTGGCTGCAATGGGCGCGGAAGTCATTTTGCACCCGTCTTTGACCGGCACAATTGACCGCGATATTGAATTGTCCATTGCAAGAGCCTCAGCCGCAGTCAATCAGTGCTACTTTTTTGACATCAACGGAGTCGGCGACGGCGGCAACGGGCAATCCATCGTTTGCAGTCCGAACGGCACTGTGATTTATCAAGCAGGTCATAATGAAGAGTTTATCCCGATAGAAATTGACCTCGAACTTGTTCGGAGAAGTCGTGAAATGGGTTTGTTGCGACTTGGACAGCCATTGAAAAGTTTCCGCGACAGAAATGTGTATTTTGATATATACGAAAAGGATAAAAAAATACCTTATTTCGAATCACTTTCTGCTATCCAAAAACCTACACGACATTTCGGAAAAGAAAACAGTTAAATTTTCGGTCAAAAATGTATCGCAAGCCCTCCGCTTGCGGTACACTTTTTCGTTTCACAAAAAAACTCCTTATCTTAGGGCGTTTTTTGGGGAAAACTTATGAAAAAAATTGCGTACATTTTTTTAATGCTGATATTGCTTTTCAACTTGGTAGGTTATTATTGGGCAGTTCGTCTGCTGCATAAGCAGATAAGGAGCGAAGTGCGCGCACACATCAAAACCTTGAATGATAATCGTTTATGTGTTTTTGATTGGAAAAAAATAAAAAATAATCCGCAACACAAGGTTATTTTTTTGAAAAATGAGGAAATTTTTTGGAACGGAAAACTCTACGACATCGCGCGAAAAGATGAAAAAAAACAAATTTTTTGGCTCTTCGAAGACATCAGAGAACAAACTTTTTTGAGGCAAATTATCGGCAAAAAATGGCAGGAGTGGGAAATTATTTGGCATTCCGTATTTCAACTTCTCATCAAAGAAGCCCTTATTGCTCGGCATTATATTTTTCAAAAAAATGACCGAATTTTTGCCCTTTCGTATTTTCCCAAAAAATTAACACTTTTTTACCCCGAAATATGCTTTTTTACATCTCCTATGTTGGAATTACACTCACCTCCGCCCGA